>PFEE01000028.1 GCA_002793745.1 Candidatus Roizmanbacteria bacterium CG10_big_fil_rev_8_21_14_0_10_45_7
TCATCCCCCCCTCACCGCACATAATATTCTTAGTAGCGTATAATGAAAAGCAACCGATGTCCCCAAGATTTCCACTCATACGATTTTTGAATGATGATCCTATTGATTGCGCTGCGTCTTCAACTATTGATAGGTTATTTTTTTTAGCGATACGTCTGATGCTATCATAATTGGCTGGCTGGCCATACAGGTTAACCGGCAATAGTGCCTTTGTTTTTTTGGTGATTGCATTTTCAATTTTTGACTCATCAATATTATAGGTTTTTTCATCAATATCAACAAATACGGGCTGAGCACCAACCATAAGAATGGTATTTGCAGTAGCGGCAAAAGTAAACGGTGTGGTAATAATCTCATCCCCGGGTTCAATACCCAGGGCATACAGGGCAGCGTGGAGTGCGGCGGTTCCTGAGTTTAATGCGGCGGCGTAGGTAGTCCCGCATAATTGTGCAAAAGCCCGTTCGAGCTTTTCAGTTATCGGCCCTTGAACTAAATAACCCGACTTCAGCGTTTTCACTACCGCTTTAATTTCCTGCGGGGTAACGGTGGGTTTAGTAATGGGAATACGCATTAAGTTGTTTTACTGCAAAATAGAGCTTAGCTCCAACTGGTGATCCTTAATCCAGGCATAAATATCTTCGAGCGTTTTTTGGGCATTACGCTTAGGTACCCAGCGGCTGAGGGTGTGAAATTTGCTATAGTCTGAAATATAGATACGCACATCGTTTTCTCTGTTCCGTTTTTGCTGCCTAATAGGAATGGTGTTACCCGTGATAGTTCTGCAGAGCTGTGTTAATTCACAGAGCGAAAGACTGTTATTAAGCCCTCCTCCAATATTAAACACATGCCCATTATACGCTTTCATGTTCGATAATTGAATGTCGAGCACATCAAATAGGTCATCGATATGTATAAAGTCCCTCACCTGCTTGCCTTTCCCTCCATATCCGATATAGGATAATTTTTTATTCGGCCATATATGGCGTGCCATCCACAGCACTATAACGCCCTGATCTATTTTTCCCATCTGCCAGGGCCCGGTAATAACTCCACACCGGTTAATAACAGCTTGAATATGGTAGGTGTCTATATACTCCTGAAGTATGAGTTCTGAGGCAAGTTTACTGGAGCCGTAGAGCGATCGAGCACCATCCAACGGAAAGTCTTCTGTAATACCTTTTGCTGATGCTCCTGCGAAAGGCTGTTTTTTACGTAACGTGAAGCGCGTGGGTGATTCTGCATAGCGCAATTCGTTAAGCTGATGAATGGGATACACGCGACTCGTCGATAAAAAAATAACATCAGCATGGTGCGTGCGGGCTACCTCAAAACAGTTAAGAGAACCAACAAGGTTGGTATGCAACAGATAGCGTGGCGACTCATGTACCCCAGCTAACACGGAGGGTTCTGCCGAGCATTCAATAATACAATCAATAGGAAAGTCAAAATCAAGGTCTTCGCGCGCGCGGATATCTCCATGGATAAAGGTTATGCCTCTTTGTTGCAGCCGGCCAATATTAAGCTCAGAGCCTCTCCGTTTCAAATTATCAAGCACCGTAATATGAACATGAGGATAGCGCTCCATAAGGCGTAAGGCGATATTTGATCCAACAAACCCTGCACCTCCGGTAATGAGAAAGTTTCGATAGTTCATGAGGCTCACTCAAAGTGTCCCTGCGCACATATCTCTTTAATAATCATATCAATGTCATAGGTGAAGTCCCATGTGAGATAGTGAGATTTAAATTTTGATACATCCGAAATGTACCAGATATGATCGCCTATCCTATTACTTTCTTTATACTCGTAACGGGCTTTTTTATGCAAAATACGTTCTATTTTTTTTATAGCCTCAAGCATGGAAATATTTGAATGCCTACCTCCACCGGCATTATATACTTCTCCCATTCTGGGTTTTTGATGGTAATGCCAAAACATATTTACTAAATCAAATGAATGTATATTGTCGCGCACTTGCTTTCCTTTGTACCCAAAAATGGTATAGGGCCGCCCGGTTGCGATACATTTTGCCAAATACGCTAAGAATCCGTGAAGCTGAGTGCTTGAATGAGCTGGGCCGGTAAGACAGCCTCCGCGAAATACGCCGGTATGCAATCCAAAATATTTTCCGTACTCTTGCACCATGACGTCCGCTGCGATTTTTGATGCACCAAAGATACTGTGGGTGCTGTTATCAATACTCATGGACTCATCAATACCTTTGTAATAGGGGTGTTTTTTTGGTAGCTCGTAACGGGTTTCAAGCTCTATAATGGGCAGCGTATTAGGCCGGTCACCATAGACTTTGTTTGTTGAAGTAAAGATAAATGTTGCCTCGGGAGCGTAGAGGTGATAATTTTCAAGCAGTATAAGCGTCCCTAAGGCATTTACGGTAAAGTCGGTAAGGGGTTCTTTAGCTGCCCAGTCATGCGAAGGCTGTGCAGCCGTATGAATAACAATATCGAATTTGTGCTGTTTAAATATATCGCGTACCTTTTCATTATCCCTAATATCAATATCGTAATGGAAATAGTTTTTTTTATAATCACGAAGCAACTTGTTTTTATTCCACTCGGTGCTGGCTTCATCACCAAAAAAATATTTGCGCATATTATTATCTATACCGACCACTCGGTAGCCTTTTTTAATGAAAAATTTTGTAGATTCGGAGCCAATTAGTCCTGCTGATCCGGTTATGAGTGCTTTTTTCATGGTGATAGATTACCACTTGTATTACCTTCTTACAATTTCATTTAGCTTAAATTGATGAACCATACGAAAACTAAAAAAATATGATAAAAAACCAATGTCGTTGGTAATACTGTCTACCAGATAGTGAGTAGCAAGACCCAATGCTATAGGTAGATATACGGTTCCTATGCCCGCGATGTACAGCAATAGACAGACTAAGGACAATTCCCATGAATGGAGTAATACAAAGAGCCGGTTTGAAGAATGGAAATACTCTCCCGACAAAAAATCATACACACTTGCCTTAGATTTTGATACACGAATATACCGTACGTAATCAAATAAATGATCAACGTCTA
>PFEE01000020.1:0-3543 GCA_002793745.1 Candidatus Roizmanbacteria bacterium CG10_big_fil_rev_8_21_14_0_10_45_7
TTCAATTGCCGGTTATTCACTACCCTCGCAAATTTGGCCAGCAAACCGGCGGCAACTGGCGGGTCATCGTCCGGGCCGCTTTTGAGAGTTTTGGACTTTATAAACAACTACGTGGGATCACATGAACTGGCTCAAGCAAAACTGGCTGCTGATTACCATCCTCCTGATTGCTCTCTTTTTCCGGCTCTATCGGATCGAGGCCACCATGACATTTCTCGAAGACGAGGGGCGCGATCTCTTGATTGCCAAGCGTATGATAGACACATCCCGTCCCGTGCTCCTGGGCCCCCAGACTTCAACCGGCAATATGTATCTTGGTCCTCTCTACTACTACTTGATCACTCCGGCCTTGATCCTGTTTGGGATGAATCCGGTCGGCCCGGCTGTCTTGATTGCTTTATCCGGAGTTGTGACCGTCTATCTCCTTTATTACCTGGGCCGAAAATGGTTTTCTAACCAGGCTGGCTACTTGGCGGCCATCCTTTTTGCCGTCCTGCCGTTCTCGGTCGCTGTCACTCGTGCCTCCTGGAATCCCAATCTCGTGCCCCTGATCGCTACTCTCATGCTCGTTGTGTATGACAAGCTTGTTTATGGTCGTGCTACTTATCGAGTTTGGTTTACCTACGGTCTCTTGGTCGGTGTCATGGTCCAACTACACTACATGGCACTGGTTTACTGCGGTGTACTTTCACTCTCTATAGCTTGGCATCTGCGCCATAAGTTCGCCAAACTCGCTAGGGGTCTTGTCCCAGCACTTATTGGTTTAGTCATGATGCTTTTGCCTTTTATTATCTTTGAGATCAGAAATGACTGGGTCAATACCCATGCCTTGACCCGTTTCCTCCTCGCCAAAGAAGAGCACAATATCCGCTATGATCCCCCGGCCTGGCTCTGGTGGGACAAGGTTAGCCAAACTAGTTACCGCCTGCTGGGCAACTCCCTGATAGGTTCGCAGATGGGAGCTCAGTCCTCTGCTCCTTATGTGGTCTCAGGCTTGATAATTTTAGCCTTTATGACCGCACTTTATACCTGGTCCAACAAAACCAAAGTATATCTCAGCTTAGCCATGATCTTCCTGGGGAGCATGGCCATTTTGGGGATTTATCAGGAAAGTATTCATATGCACTACTTAGAATTTGGACTCCCTCTAATCATTCTCATCGTAGCCGGGATTTTCCAACCAAAGTCTCCTAAATGGCTAAAGTGGGCAATGTATTTTCTCTTATTTATCATTTTTATTTTTGGAACTTTGCGCACGCTAAATTATATTACCTCAGGTGCCACTCACCAAGCTGAGAAAGCGCGCCTTGTCGCTTCCTATATCGTAAGTAGGGCAGGGAATGATCCATATAACGTAGTTAGTACTCAGGGTATGTACACGACACCTTTTCAATATTATCTAGCCATTTCTGAGAATCCTCCAGTGAACATCTTGACTAAGAGAATTTTTGATATTTGTGCCGGCGCACCTTGTCCATTAGATGACGAAACTACCACCCTACTTTTCCTAACTGGTCCAGGGCATCCAGCCATTACTGCTTATCTAGGTCACCCCGAACTCAATTCGTTTTCTGGAAAACGAAAAATAGTTAGCAACGAGCACGTTTCTCTAGGGATTTGGGTAGCCGAAATAGTGTTAGAATAAAACCATGACACCTCTTGTTACAGTATTAATTCCCAACTACAACGAAATCGAAAATGTGAAGCGGGGAGTTTTGTCAGATATAGTTTCCTACCTCAAAAAACAAAAGTTTACCTGGGAAATCATCGTTTCCGATGACGGATCCACCGACAGCAGCGTGTTAGTAATCAAAGAATTTATCTCGACTCACAAAAATATACGAATTATTTTCAATCAACACGCCGGTAAGCCATATGCTCTACGCTCTGGCATGAGTGAAGCCAAAGGAAAGTATGTTCTCTTGACCGACATGGATCAGTCAACTCCGATTTCCGAGCTCGGCAAGCTCTTACCCTGGACAGAAAAAGGTTTTGCTGTAGTGATCGGCTCTCGTGGCGCTAGGCGTACCGATAGTACTCCACTACGTCAGCTTGCTTCGATCATTTTCCTCTTGGTCAGGCGTATGATCCTTCTGCCAGAAATCAAAGATACCCAATGCGGTTTTAAGTTAATAGAGACCACTCTTGCACGCAAAATCTTTTCTCGCATGCGACTATTTGGGAGGATCAATAACGCAGTGGGCTGGAAAGTCACTGCCTACGATGTCGAACTCCTCCACCTAGCCAAAAAACTGGGAGCCAAGATCAAAGAAGTAAAAGTTGTTTGGAAAAACGAAGACACTACGCTCGGCAAGTCTCGCAATTTTCTCAAAGAATCTATCGAGATGCTCTTTGAGATTATGCGCGTCCGCGCTAACGATATCTTGGGCAAGTATGATTAATCCCCTGTTACTCTATTACCCAATTACTCTGTTACTTTTCATCTACTCCTACGGTTTTGTCGATCTCAATCTTACTCTCTCGTCAAATCCGATCCTTTTCAACTTTGTGACTTGGGTTCAGCATTTGGTTTACTTCAACCGTCCTCTCTCTCTCAAGGTTTTTATTGTTCTGATTGTTCTGCTCTACCTCCTTTACTCCATTACTCTCTTATTTAATTACTCTCTTAAACGTTTCCCTTGGCGCCCCGTCATTTTTTTGGCCGTGATCCTTTCTCTCTCCTATCCCATGCTCTCCTCCGACGTTTTCAAATATCTCTTTGCTGCCAAAGAACTGCTGGTTTACCACGCCAATCCTCACCTTGTCGCGCCATGGGTATTTGAGGGAGATACTTGGCTCCGTTTCATGCGCTGGATCCACACTCCCAGTCCCTACGGCCCAGTCATGACAGCGCTCGCTATTCCCTACTACATCTTGGGTTTTGGCAAATTCGTCCCCACTCTCTATCTCTTTAAACTAGATCAAATATTTTGGTATGGCCTCTCCATTTGGGTGATCGGCAAACTCTCCAAATCAACTCGTGCACAATTATTTTTTGCTCTCAATCCACTAGTCCTCCTTGAGTGGCTCGTCAACGCCCACAACGACGCTCCCATGATCTCCCTGCTCTTGCTATCGCTTTATCTTTTCTCCCTGGGCCGTCGCCTACCATCTCTTATCTCCCTGTTATTTTCAATAGGCATCAAATACGTCACCATCATTTTCTTACCTTTTATCTTTCTCAAGAAAAAAATTCCCTTCAACTCTATACTCTATACTCTATACTCTATACTTTTCCTCGCGCCATTACTCTATCACTACTCCTCTCAATATCAGCCCTGGTACGTCACTTGGCTCGTGCCTTTTGCCGCGCTCTCTGGTTCTACACTACTCATGTCCCTGACCGCCGCCTACTCACTCGGCGCGCTCCTGCGCTACATTCCTTTTATCCAAACAGGACTCTGGCATCAGAGTGCTACCTATTTTGCACTCCTCACCTTTCTCCCCCTCGCCCTCACCGCTCTCTATTTCCTAATCTTATATCTTTTCAAGCACTACCATGATTCGAATTACAGTAGTAAGCGCTAAGGTATTGACATTCGG
>PFEE01000020.1:3632-3825 GCA_002793745.1 Candidatus Roizmanbacteria bacterium CG10_big_fil_rev_8_21_14_0_10_45_7
AAACAGATACGTAAAATGCTGCACCATGGCGAATGGTGGTTCGTTGTCGAGGATATAGTCCTTGCGCTTATAGATAGTACCGACCCTAAGCAATATATCCAACGCATGAAGCTACGAGATCCAGAGTTAGCAAAAGGGTATGTACAACTTGTACAGACCCTTCCAATCAAAACTTCCGGTGGAACTCAGAAAA
>PFEE01000055.1:0-768 GCA_002793745.1 Candidatus Roizmanbacteria bacterium CG10_big_fil_rev_8_21_14_0_10_45_7
ACCGCCGCAAAATCAAGCAGGCGATAATGCCCAAACATATTGAAGAAAAAGCGCTTAAAGAGTTGGACCGCATGGAAAAAATGTCACAATATAATCCTGAAGCGTCGTATGTTCGCACCTATCTCGATTGGCTGGTAGCCCTCCCCTGGAGTAAGAAAAACGAGAGCCCGGTAGTGATTGTCGAGGCAGAAAAAATACTGGATCAGGACCATTTTGGATTAAAAAAAATTAAGGAACGTATTATTGAATACTTGTCGGTTATGAAGCTACGTGAGCTGAAGCAGAAAAAGGACGGAGAAATCACCGACGGTAAAAAGCGTGACATTAAACCCCCCACTATTTTATGTTTCGTTGGCCCCCCGGGTGTCGGTAAAACATCTCTGGGACGGTCCATTGCGCGTGCCTTAAACCGCGAGTTTTCAAAAATATCATTGGGCGGTATCCGTGATGAGGCAGAAATTCGCGGACATCGAAGAACCTATGTAGGAGCCATGCCTGGTCGCATTATTCAAGCAATGAAAACAGCCGGCACAAAAAATCCGGTGTTCATGCTTGATGAAATCGATAAGATTGGACGTGATTTCCGCGGTGACCCATCAAGTGCATTGCTTGAGGCGCTTGATCCTGAACAAAACCATTCATTTTCGGATCATTATTTGGAAGTGGAATTTGATTTGTCGGATGTGTTGTTTATAACCACGGCTAACATACTTGATACCATTCCTCCTGCATTACTTGACCGCCTTGAGGTAATACATTTTCCTGGTT
>PFEE01000055.1:803-1012 GCA_002793745.1 Candidatus Roizmanbacteria bacterium CG10_big_fil_rev_8_21_14_0_10_45_7
GATTATCCGTCGCTATTCGCGTGAAGCAGGCGTACGTGAGCTTGAGCGCCAGATTGCCGCGGTTTGCCGCAAAATTGCGCGTATGATTGCCGAGCAAAAAGAGGACATTAAGGACTTGCCCCAGCGCAAGGTGATTACCGAAAATGATGTGGCTAAATTTTTGGGGCCGTATAAATACAGCGAGCAGCTTGCAGAAAAAAAGGACGAGG
>PFEE01000055.1:1033-4226 GCA_002793745.1 Candidatus Roizmanbacteria bacterium CG10_big_fil_rev_8_21_14_0_10_45_7
CATGGACGCAGGCAGGCGGTGAAATACTATTTATTGAAGTAAGTGTCGTGCCCGGAAAAGGGCATCTTATTTTAACGGGGCAGCTAGGTGATGTTATGAAAGAATCGTGCCAGGCGGCGCTCACGTATGTGCGCAGCCGATGGAAAAAACTAGGATTAAAGGAAAAGTTTTATGAAAAAATTGATATCCATATCCACGTGCCGGAGGGTGCCGTACCAAAAGACGGGCCATCTGCGGGGTTGGCAATAACTACCGCATTAATTTCTGCGCTTACCAAAGTTCCGGTACGCCGTGATGTGGCCATGACCGGTGAAGTGACGCTGCGTGGCCGAGCACTTGAAATAGGCGGAGTGAAGGAAAAAGTAATCGCTGCGCATCGTGCTGGCATTAAGACCGTCATTTTGCCCAAAGACAACAGGAAGGACTTGGTGGAGTTGCCAAAGAAAACAACCGACGACTTGAAGTTCATGTTTGTGGAACATATGGACGAAGTGGTAAACGTTGCCCTTACCAAAAAGCTTCACTTGTAGTTAGTCTGTTACAGACAGTTCCAACAGATCAAGCCCTTTTTTTGCAGTTTGCTTATCAATATTGAGTGCAGGGAATAGGGTACATATTTTGTCGTTGAGAGGAGAAAAAAGTACACCGTTTTTTTGAGCCTTCGTAGCAACCTCAATTGAGTATCCCGCTTGTTTGAATATAACTCCGATTGCCAGGCCCTTCGCGTGGATTTTTGCCGGATACTTAAATTGAATGTTTGAAAGGCGCTCAACAAAGTAACGACCTATCTCATTGGTATTTTTTTCCAACTGTTTTCTGCGTTTCACAATATAGGTAATATTTGCAATTGCAGCCTCCGTACTTAAAGGATACCAGCCATAGGTTGAGTAAAAACTAAATTCATACTCCATTGACTTTGCAACTTCTTCAGTTGTGATAGTTGCGCCAAGTCCGCCATATCCTCCGGTGATTCCTTTTGCTAAGCACATAATATCGGGTTCAATACCGAAATATTCTGAAGCAAAAAGTTTCCCCGTCCTCCCAAAGCCGGTGGCGACCTCGTCAATAATAAATAACGTATTGTATTTTTTGCACAAAGCCTGAGCGCGGGTCATAAATTCCTGTGTCGGAATTTCCACACCAAGATTACAAATGATGGGCTCCATAATCAACGCGGCGATATCGCCCGGCTTTAGTAATGCTTCAAGTTTGTCTACAGCCTTTTTATCAAGCGGCGGTTTTATTTTGTAGCAATCCGGCAGAAAATTTTTGTACCAACTGCGAAAATCAGAAGAACCAACGCTCATAGCGCCAATGGAGTGTCCATGATAACTGCCTTCAATTGAAATAAATTTTTGTCTTTTTGTATGAGACATCGCTGCCTGAAGTGCAATTTCAACCGCTTCAGTTCCTCCGGTTGCGCGAAAACTTTTTTGCAGTTTTCCCGGTGTAATTTTTGCCAATAGTTCTGCTAATTCAGCCCACGATTTATACAAGTAGGCAGGATTTACATAATCCGGTCCTTTATAGCGACTAATTTTCTTTTTAATTTCCTTATTGCCCCAGCCAATATTTCCAACACACCAGCCCATCAAAAAATCTATATATTTTTTGCCCTTGGAATCAAACAAAAAATTTCCATCGGATTTTACGATTTCCAAATCATCAGCAGGAAGATCTCTTGCGAGGAATTTTTTATCGGTGGTGAATACACTCATAGATTGAAGGTATTATATCAATAACATGGAGCATCATTAAGTCAATTTCTATTCGTGCCCATAATGATGAAGCAGCATCGTACTTAGTTCTCTTTGGACAAACTCAACAGTTGCAGTTTTTATTCCGCTTTTTTCCGCCTGGAAACGTTTGCGGTCAAACTCAGGATCCCAAGTTGAAATAGCAAGTGCAGTAGGATTAAGTGTTCTGTATCGTTCAATAAGCGCGCCACACCCCACCTCATCATAGGGCATGTCGTTAAAACCAAACACAAAATCTACTGGCTCAAGCTCAGAAACCTTGATAATTCTGTGGTGGACAGGATGAACCAGTTTATACTCTTCTCCTTTGATAATCCCTGAAGCCTCATCATTTTCGATACCTACAAAAAGAACATCTCCCTGAGCTTTTGACCCATTAAGGTGATCCATGCGACCCTCGTGAATTTCGTCAAATACTCCTGTTGCAAGGATTACAGACAACCGCTGTCTGCGAAGTACCCTTATTTTGGCTATCGCTTGTTCGTGGGTAAGTATTTTATCTGGATACCGAATAACCTCAACTCCGTTTTCTGGGGTTGGCATAACTTATTTTACTATATGCCCGATAAAATCGGTAGAGATTTTTCTTACGTTTACTTTTTGTTTTTCTTGTTGTTTTGCCTTTACTAACCTGTGCAGTCCGTCCAGCAGCAACCATCGGCTTTTCCAAAACATAATATCAAGCGGATATTGCATATCCGCCTTAAGGATTCGTTCGTATTCTTCGCGATATTTTTCCGGCTCTGCGAGCACTTGATTTGGCGTGAGATCGTAATAACCATTTGGGGTAGACCAAAAGGGAATGTCAAAATGCCATTCCAGCTCCGTGATTTCCATATCCTCAACGGGAACATCAAGCGCCCATACTTTTTCTTCGGACCAATGAAAATCAAACCCGACTTCTTGAATAATGCTGGGTAGTTTTTTTATTGTCACGTGTGTGGGTCCAGAGGGATTCGAACCCTCAACCAATGGCTTAAAAGGCCACTGCTCTGCCGTTGAGCTATAGACCCGAAATAAAAACTATGTTGCTCTGCCACCTTCGGGCTGCAGACCCGAAAGTATAAAACTCACAGTATTATATCATGCCGATTATAGGTAACGGGGAACGCGTTTTGCATACTCGGTATACCCTTTCCCAAAATGTTTCGTAAGCAACTGCTCTTCTTTTTTTATGGCAATGCCAAAATACATATACAACAAATAGACCAGGAAAAAAAGCCAACTGCCCAGTGCCAGCGCTTGCCCAAATACAACCATGAATAATCCCACATAAATAGGATTGCGGGTAAAGCGGTATGGGCCGCTTGTTATTAACGTGCTTTGCCTTTTAATGTCGTGCTGTGCCGGTATGCCCCATGAGTCTCTCATCGTCAGCTTTGCCCATATGCACAATACAATACCAGCAGTAAAAATAATAAGGCCGATGGGCATAA
>PFEE01000030.1:0-9901 GCA_002793745.1 Candidatus Roizmanbacteria bacterium CG10_big_fil_rev_8_21_14_0_10_45_7
TTAATCTGCTGCGTGAAGGGCTGGACTTACCCGAGGTAACACTGGTTGCCATTTTGGACGCGGATCGGGAAGGGTTTTTGCGCAGCAAAACCGCGTTTATTCAAATTATGGGCCGTGCAGCTCGCAACGCGCGGGGCCGCGTCATTATCTATAGCGATGCCATGACCGGTTCGTTGTCGGGCGCTATTGATGAGGTTCGCCGCCGCAGGCAATACCAGGTGGCGTATAATAAAAAGCACAACATAACGCCCCAAACTATACATAAACCGATTCGTGAGCGACTGATGTTGGACGAAGATGTGTACTCACTCACGGGAGTTGCTGATACTAAGCGAAAATATAATGCGAGTGACCTTGACGAGATATCAGCAGAAGGCTTAACGGCCTACGACAAGAAAAAATTGGTTACGGCCCTAAAGCGCCAAATGAAGCGTGAGGCCGACAACCTCAATTTCGAAGTCGCTGCAGCAATTCGCGACAAAGTACGACAGCTGGAGCAATAGTAAATAGTGTGCTATACTGACCAATTCATGGCAGAAATTCGCATTAAAGGCGCACGGGTTCACAACCTCAAAAATGTTGATGTAACGATCCCCAAAAATAAGCTGGTAGTACTTACCGGTGTATCAGGTTCGGGAAAAAGCTCACTCGCATTTGACACGCTGTACGCAGAAGGGCAGCGGCGGTATGTGGAATCCCTGTCGGCCTATGCCCGTCAGTTTTTGGGCATTATGGAAAAGCCTGATGTTGATATGATTGAAGGCCTGTCGCCCGCCATTTCCATTGATCAAAAAACCGCCTCCCACAATCCCCGGTCTACCGTTGGTACAGTGACTGAAATATACGATTATCTGCGTTTATTGTATGCCCGGATTGGAACGCCGTATTGCCCCAACTGTGAGATACCGGTAAAGCGGATGTCGGCAGATGAGATTGTGGAAACCATGATTGCGGACGCAACTGCCCGGGTATCGGAAGACAAACTGCGCACGCACGGATTCTTAGTATTTGCTCCGGTGGTTAAAAACAAGCGCGGTGAATTCAAGGAGCTGTTTGACAATGTGCGTTACAAAGGTTTTTCTTACACGCGCATTGATGGCTACTATTACGACCTAGATAATGAAGACCTATTTATTTTCAAAAACAACAAACATACGATTGACATTATTATTGACCGCTTTTCTCTTGATAAGACGATTATTAAAGATGAGGCACGGATGGCTGAACTGCGTTCAAGGCTATTTCGCGCGATTGAAAATGCATTGGCGTTAACAGACGGTTTGGTTTCACTGGGATATATTAAAGATAAGGGCTTCGATATTCCGGTAAAACCAAAAGAGGTTGAAGAGCGAATTTATTCGGAACGGTTCGCTTGTCCTCAGTGCGGCACATCGTTTACCGAAATTGAACCTCGGCTATTTTCGTTTAACTCGCCTATCGGCGCATGCACCGAGTGCCGTGGTTTAGGGGTAGTGCTGCGTGTTGACGAAAACCGTCTGTACAATACATCACTCACGCTGGCTGAGGGAGGTTTCTTCCCGTTTAGCCGCATTCTGAACCATGACACCTGGTTTGGCCGTTTGGTGCGTGAAGTAATAGAAAAGCACCATATTAATATCGCCACTCCTATTGGGAACTTAAGTGAGGAAGACCGTGATATTCTGCTGCATGGAAGCGATACGGTATTTCATGTGCGGGGAAGAAATAGGGAGGGGGCTATGACCTCTATCCATGAAAAATTTCGCGGTTTTGCCGGAGAGGTGCAGCACCGGTATTATGACACATCCGAAAACCAGCCAGATTATGAGCGCTATATGATTGAAGAAATATGTCCGGTTTGTAATGGTAAGCGACTTAATGAGCTGGCTCTGCATATTAAATTGCAGGACAAGACCATTTCCGACTTATGTAATCTATCAATCCATGACGAAGTTTCTTTTTTGCAGGAGCACGAAAAAGGTTTGAGTGGGCAGGATAAAACCATAGCCACTCCGATTTTAAAAGAAATTTACGCACGTCTTCATTTTCTGGATGAAGTTGGCTTATCATATTTAACGCTTGCGCGTCGCGCCAGCACCTTGTCGGGAGGAGAAGCACAGCGCATACGCTTGGCTTCGCAAATCGGTACCGGCTTAACCGGCATTACGTATGTATTGGACGAGCCCAGCATTGGGTTGCATTCGCGTGACGTATCACGCCTTCTGGGCGCACTTATGAGGCTGCGCGATTTGGGTAATACCGTGGTGGTGGTTGAGCATGATTGGGAAACCATTGAACACGCTGATCATATCATTGATTTCGGACCCAAGGCAGGAAAACACGGAGGCCAGGTGATCGCAACGGGAACCGTAGACGACATTAAAAAAAGCAGCGAATCTATTACCGGCGCCTATTTGTCGGGCAAACGTCGTATCCAGTCGGTGCGTATGACCGGTGGTACACCTGAGGAGATCATGACCATTAAGGGATGCAGTGAGCACAACCTTAAAAATATATCAGTTACGATGCCGCTAAAGCGTATGGTGGGTATTACTGGCGTATCGGGTTCGGGCAAATCAACGTTTTTGCTTGATACGGTGTACCCTGCCATAAGACATGAGACCAATGAAGAATCACGGGAGCACCTGGGTGCGTTTAAATCGGTGGAGGGCATATCCACGATTGAACGGGTGGTATTAATTGATCAGTCGCCGATCGGCAGAACACCGCGCAGCAACCCCGCCACCTATACGGGTGTATTTACCGATATTCGTGAGGTGTTTGCCGCTACCCTCGACGCAAAAGCGCAAGGATACAAGCCCGGACGGTTTTCGTTTAACGTGCGCGGCGGACGGTGTGAGAATTGCCAGGGTGCCGGATCCATTAAAGTTGAAATGCAGTTTTTGGCCGACCTGTACGTTACCTGTGATGTGTGTAAAGGTGCGCGCTATAATCGCGAAACGCTTGATGTGCGCTTTAAGGGCAAAAATATAGCAGAGGTGTTGAAGATGACGGTCGATGAGGCACTCTTTTTTTTTGAGCACAACAGCAGTATTGTCAAAATATTGATGGTACTGCAGCATGTTGGCTTGGGGTATATGGAGTTGGGGCAGTCGGCTCCTACCTTATCAGGCGGGGAAGCACAGCGGGTGAAGCTGGCTAAAGAGCTATACACGAACATATATGTGCATACCGCCTATATTTTGGATGAGCCTACCACCGGACTTCATTTTTATGACGTTGATAAGCTGATTAAAGTGCTGCGGCATTTAGTTTCGCAGGGAAATTCGGTGTTTGTCATTGAACATAATTTGGACGTGATTAAAAACTGTGACTATGTTGTTGACTTGGGTCCTGAGGGTGGAGACGGAGGAGGGAAAGTCTTGTTTCAGGGCACCGTTGATGAGCTTTTGACATCAAAAAAAGCCGATACTTCGTATACTGCTCAATATGTGCGAGAATATGTTGGGCATGCGAAATAAACTAATAAACCTTTTATTTGTTTTTATTTTTGGGATTTTCGTCCAAGGGACGATCGGCCTTTGGCCGAGGGCTGTCTATGCTGTTTCTACTGTATCAACCGTATTGCATGATGCGTACCGCTTAACCGATACCTCAACGGTTCAAGTTGAGCGTTCGCTCACCTTTACCAACCAGGTGCCTGATTTGTACGTGAATCAGTATACGTTTTCGTTTCACAATACCCAGAAAACCCATGGACTGGTGGTAGAAGAAGACGGGCAGATTGCCCAGTTTAAGACCGAGCGCAACGGTGAGCTAATGGAAGTAACGGTCACGCTACAGCGCCCGGCCATCGGCATCGGCAAAACAAAAACCATTACCATGCGCTATACCCTGTCTGATTATCTGCAGGAGAGTGGGCTGTATAAGGAACTGATTATTGCCCCCAGCAGGGTGTCGGAAGATGAGGATGTGCGCGACTATATTATTGACGTTATTTCACCACCCACCTATCCGCTGGTGTCTATTGCAAAACCCTTGGGGCAAAAGGTAAGCGACCATCAATACCGGTGGAGCACGGTCCAAACCTTTGATGAAAAAAACCTATATTTGGCCTTTGGACAAGAGGCACTGTATAAGCTGGAACTGCAGTACGCCATACAAAACAAGTATCCTTACCCCCGCTCCTACAGCATACCGTTTCCGCCTGACGGGGCTTGGCAGCAGATCATTATCGATAACGTGCAGCCTAAACCAGACAAGACCTATCGGGATGAAGATGACAACTTTATGGCAACATACAGCGTGCCGGGCAACAGCACGCTGAATGTAATTTTTAATGGCGTTGCGCGTCTCACGAGTGATGTGCGGGTTGATGTACAGTCATATATGCGCAAGCGCTATACGGCAAACCTTTTAACCAGCCGTTATTTGTCGCAACAGCCATATTGGACGCTGTCTAATGTCGCGATTCCAGCCTTTGCAACTCCAAAGGATATGTATGAGTATATAACCGACACGCTTTCGTACGACGATAGCCGTATTGACAACAGCCTGAAACGTATGGGAGCCAACTGGGCGCTTTCCAATCCGGAGCGTGCGGTATGTATGGAATATACGGATTTGTTTATTGCCTTAGCACGCGAAAATAATCTGCCCGCCCGCGAAGTGGTGGGCTATGGCGTTGCCCAGGACGACAGCCTATTGCCGCTTTCGTTTTACGGCGACCTGTTGCATGCCTGGCCCGAATATTACGACCGGGCGCGGGAGCTGTGGCACCCAATCGACCCAACCTGGGGCGATACCGCCCGACTTGATTATTTATCAAGCTTTGATTTAAGCCATATCGCATTTGTATATCACGGTACCAGTTCGGAAACGCCGTATCCTCCGGGAGTGTATAAAATCAACCAGAAGTCAAAAGATGTGTATGTTCGCCCTACTTCATCAGCTCCGCCCATCGTACACGATGTGAAGGTAACAGCAGTCGATAAATTTATCTTTTTCGGTTCAAAAAAACAGGTGATTACGTTAGGAGTTATCTCCGAATCAAATGTGTTTCAATACCATGTTCCGGTGGTGGTAAAAAATCAGGGCCGTGAGATTGCCCAAACCATTATAGAAATTATAGCCCCGTATGAACATATAAAAGTGGATGTACCCATTACGCCACCCAAAACAACATTCAAACAATCAGGGAATTTTTCTATCATTGTTAATGATGTAGTGGTGGCAACGCGCCCCTATGAAGCCTATGGTTCTGTATTGGCGTTGGCATACGCGTACTGGGTGTATATTGCGCTCGCTGGGGTGATTGCGGTAATCGTGGTACTGTTTGCGTTACAATCTTCCAGGCGATGAAAACGCTTAATACCTCTCTATTGCCGTCGTTACCGGGCGTGTATTATTTCCGTGATACAACGGGTAAGCCGGTCTATATCGGCAAAGCTAAAGATATTAAAAAACGTGTCGTTCAGCATCTGCAGGACAACAAAAACCCTAAGGAGGCGCGCATCCGCGAGTCGTCGGTGTCAATTGACTGGCGCGAAACCAACTCTGAATTTGAAGCCATCCTGCTTGAGGCAAACTTAATAAAAAAATATCTTCCGCGCTACAATATTGATTTAAAAGACGATCGCTCATCGGTTTACATTGTAATAACCAAAGAAGATTTGCCGCGCGTGTTGCTGATGCGGGAGCGCCAACTAAAAGAAACCTCCCACCGTTATTACTTTGGCCCACTGCAAAGCAACCGTATGGCCCGTTTCTTGATCCGCTACCTGCGCACTATTGTGCCTTTTTGTACGGATCGTGGAGCACGCCGCAAACCCTGTTTTCAAAGTCATATTGGGTTGTGCAGTCCCTGTCCGGGATACATTTTGGGACTCGACAACCACAATGAGCAGCATGAACTGCGCAAGCAATATCGCAATACCATTACCCGCCTAAAAACTATTCTTGAGGGGAAAGGGGATCGGATACTCAATGCCATGCGCAAAGACATGGAGCAAGCATCGGCGCAAGAGGATTATGAGCATGCGGCAGTTATCCGTGATCGGCTTGACCGCTTTGAGGCGCTATTCCAAAAGCGGCTATTGTTTGATGACCGGCTGGAGGACCCGCTGTTTTTAGAAGGCATTCGTGCGACAGAGAATGAAGCACTGAAACAGCTTCTCAATATGCCTAAGCTCAGTCGTCTTGAATGTTACGACATCAGCACGTTCTCAGGAAAACAGTCGGTGGCTTCCATGGTGGTATTTATTGAAGGGAGGGTTGAAAAGTCGCAGTACCGCCGTTTTCGCATCCGCGGCAAAGGAAATTTTGATCCCGAAATGCTTACCGAAGTATTGCTGCGTCGCATGAAGCATGATGAGTGGCAAAGCCCCGACCTTATCATTATTGACGGCGGAGGGCCGCAACTGCGCAGCGTGTATCCGGCGCTCAAACGACAGTATGCACAACTGCCGGTCATTATCGGCATTGCCAAACGTCCCGATAGATTGATGATTTCAGATCCCATTTCGGTGATCCCATTAGAAAGCTCATCGGATGCACTCCATTATGTGCAACGGGTTCGGGATGAGGCGCATCGATTTGCAAAGCAGTATCATGTTCGTTTACGTGATGCGGTATCATTAGTACAACACCATGATTAAACACATAACCCGAAAATTAGTGTTTTATAGCGTAGCGCTGCTGGTAGTTGAATGGGCTATTCCGGGGTTTATCATTAAAGGCCCACTGTTGGGATTGTTGATTGCAGCCGGAGTGTTTACCATTGCGTTCAATTTAGTTGAACCGATTATCCGCCTTATTCTTCTTCCGATTAATCTCATTACCATGGGATTATTCTCAATTTTGATTCATGCCGCGGTATTTTGGGCGGCATTGCAGTTTTTGACGCGATATTTTACAATACAGCAGTGGCAGTTTTCCGGATGGTCATGGGGACCACTGGGAATTACCATCGCACCGATGGAGATAGGAGTTGTGGCAACCATGATAGTGGCCGCAATGCTCGTAAGTTTTTGCGTAGCCGTTTTTGAAAAAATCGTATGAAAATATTTTTACTGGTAATATACCTTATTGATGCCGTTGCGGTTATATTACTCATCTTGTCTCAAGGAAGAGGGGGGGGTATGGGAAGTGCGTGGGGAGGAAGTACCGAATCGTTTTCCACCCGCAGAGGGGTTGAGCGGCTCACCTTTATAGCCACCATTCTGTCAGTTTCCCTCTTTTTGGTACTTTCTATTGTAAACTTGTTTGTATGAAGGCCTACTTCAAGCAATTCCGTTTTTCGTATTGGCTTATCCGATCATTTCTTTCTAAACACCTGCGTATTATTATCGTGGTGTGTGTGGGAGCATTTCTTTTCATGTTTTTTTCAGGAACGATTTTCAATTTTATATCGGTGGTGTTTACCATTAACAAGCAAACCGTCGGATTGGTGGTGCCGCCAACCGGCAATGGATTGCCTCCCGAAATATTACGCCGTGTTTCCCGTTCGTTAATGGGATATAGTTCAGAAGGGAAGCTGTTTCCCCAGTTGGCGCAGCGGGTGACCATGAGCCAGAATGGCAAAGTGTACGACATTATTCTAAAAAAAGACCTGACGTGGCAAGACGGCAGGCAATTTACCGCATACACGATTCCTGATAAGTTGCTTAACTTTGACCGGACCAAAAAACAGATTATCGATGAGCGTACTATCCGGTTTACGCTTGATGTTGATCGCCCTCCGTCAACGTTCCCTACGTTGTTAACCGCGCCGCTGGTTACCGAGAAGCTGGTTGGTGTTGAAGGAGAGTATAGCCTTCGTTCAATTAAATACCGGTTTGGTGAGCTTGAATCGGTTATTTTAGCTCCACAAAAAAGGGGAGCGCCGGTGCTGCAATACCGGTTGTATAAAAACCAAGATGACGTGGTGCTGGGGTATAAATTGGGGGAGATTAATGAATTTAGTACCTACACCAAAAGCGTTGCCGATGAATTTCAAACCTGGAGAAACACGAAAGTAAGCCGTATAGTGGACGTTAAAAAAATTACGACCCTGTTTATTAACACCCAGAGACCGCCGCTTGATAACCGGACCGTACGCCAGTCCATAGCGCAAAGCATGAATTATCCTGAGCTGGAAGAACATGGAGTACGCGCGTATACCTCTATTTTGCCCTTCTCATGGGCATACAACAAAGACATTGTTACCTATAATTACGAGGCAGAGATAGCGCGGGGAAGAATTAAAGAAAGCTCTGCCAACGGCACTAAGCTGGTATTTTATTCTTCGTATGATTTGCACGACATAGCCGAGGCAGTAGAGCTATATCTTGAGGATGTTGGTTTTGATGTTGACCTGCGCTACACCAACTACACGCCGGTTGATTACGACTTGTATTTGGTTATTGTTGAGCCGGATATAGATCCTGATCAGTACATTTTTTGGCACTCGTCCCGCAAAATAGAACCTAACTTTAGTAAGCTCAATAATGTCAAAATTGATAACGCGCTTGAGCGGGGACGGTTGGAGTTTTCTGAAAATAAACGAAAAGAGTTCTACTATAAATTTCAGGAAACATTAGCGGAAGAAGTTCCCGCGGTCTTTCTGTACTATCCGTATTTGTACGTGGTAGACCGGAAATAACCATGGCAACCTTGTACGTTATTGGTACCCCATTGGGCAACAGCACGGACTTATCGCTGCGTGCTATTGTCATACTGACTAAGCTTACCTATCTTGCCTGTGAAGATACGAGGAGTGCCCATCGATTATTAATGGCGCGTGCTATAACGTCACCTAAGCAATATATTGCACTGTATCAGGAAAAGGAACAGACAGAAACCGCATGGATAATTTCATTACTACAACAAGGACACGACGTGGGAGTTATGAGTGAGGCCGGCATGCCCACCATTTCTGACCCGGGAAGCTACCTCATCGCAGCGGCCCGTGCGCTTGGTATTACTGTGGTTATTGTTCCCGGGCCCAGCGCTCCGGCAACAGCCCTTGCTGCATTGGGGTTTGACGGATCCCGTTATCTGTTTTGTGGTTACTTGCCTAAAAAAGAATCTGATGCGCGTAAGCATATTGCAACATGGGGCGACAAAATTTTGGATAAACCGTATTCTGTCGTATGTTTCGAAAGCTCGCATCGCATAAACGAAACGATTAAAGCCATTGCCCAGGCATATCCGCATCATGAGCTGGGTATATGCCGAAACCTGACTAAAATGGATGAGTTGGTTCTACGTGGGCAGGCACTTGAGTTGTCCGAAAAAATATTGCCTTCCGACGGGGAATACACCTTAGCGTTATTTTTTTCTCGGAAGCGCTTGCCTCGCTAACGGCGGGTCGCGTGTTATAATCTATCTCATGATAAAACAAACCATTAAAGACGACAGCATTGTGTTGCTAAAAACGGGAAAAACCGAGAGGTTAGTGGTGTTGCGTAATCTGTTGGCTGAAATCAGTAATGCCGAGATAGAGCTTAAGCATGAGCTTACTGATGCAGAAACAGTTACTTTACTGCGCAAGCAAGTGAAAAAACTTAAGGATGCTGCTTTGATGTTTGAAGAGGGCGGCCGGGATGATTTAGCAGAAGAAAATAAACTTGAGATTGAGGCAATTAGCAAGTATTTGCCGGCTGAAATAAGTGACGAAGAACTTGAAAAAAATGTGCGCATAGCGCTTGAGAAGCTTGATCCTTCCATAGAAGGAGGACGACGCATCGGCGCCGTCATAAAGGAGCTGGCCGGCCGGGACGGTGTAGAATCGAGCCGCATCTCCAAAATGGTTTTGAAATTGATGGCGCAGTAAGAGGGAGTACAGCAGTGATTGCCGAGATCCCTCCTTCGTCAAGCTTAGCTTGACTACGGAAGGGCAAAGGGCGGAATTGGTAAATACAGACGCGCTTTGCCGGCCATAGCCCGAGCGTTAGCGAGGAGCGAAGGCTGGCACGCTTGA
>PFEE01000030.1:9971-16380 GCA_002793745.1 Candidatus Roizmanbacteria bacterium CG10_big_fil_rev_8_21_14_0_10_45_7
CGGAAGAAAATTACATGTAAACTATCCTTTAAATGTTGTAGCATAAATATGAACTATGGAATCACAACCTGATAATGTCTTGCTGCCGACAGCTGAACAACAATCAGCAATTCCAGATTCTCAACCTACCGATCCTGTCGAAACTGCAGCGAAGAAAATCTTACAAACACCGGTTACTCGTAAAAATTTATTGAGAGGAATTTTGGGAGGCACATTAGCTGCTCTGCTCCGAAGTGCCGGTTCTGTTCAAGCTCCAAGTAACCTTAATTTATCTGATGAAGAATTTCAAAATCGGCCAAAATCTAGTGAAGAGAAAACAAAAATAATCACCCATGAAACTCTATCTGTTTCACTGGACGAAGAAAACATACCTCTTTCTTATACCGTTGATGGTATTGAACATATTTTTACTCCTGAAGAAAAACTACAGTTTTTAGACGCTAAAAAACATGCAGTCGAATTAAATGAAGTTGAACCAATAAAGTACATTCCCTTTACTGTGGACCAACCTACACAGAAGGTTGAATCGGAGGAAAATCCAGCTCAACCAGTAACGACTGAACTTCCTACAGACATTCTTTCTAAGGAAGAATTAAAAGAACGAGGGGTTTCTGTAGTGACGTCACATAAAAAAGACGCAGCACAATTTTATATTCGCAAAGGAGCATTTGAGGCAGGAGGTATATTAGAGCCATTGGCCCTTTACAATCAGCATGCATCTCCAGAAGAGAAAATGGATCTAGTGTATATCATTGTAAACGGTAACAATATTTCTGGTCGTTTTAGAGATGAACCACAGTTTGAGCCATATAAAGATCTAGCTCCCTACACCGGCCTTCCTGAAACTATAGATAGCTATCGAACAACACAAATAAAATCACTTCAACAACAAATTGATGCCGCTAGAAAAAATCTGGGAGAAGCCGCAACCTACTCTGATTTTCAACAGTTAACACAAGATCTTATTTCTTTGAAAGAAACGATGATGATGTATGAGAAACTTCCCGAGGAAGAAATACTAGATCTTATTCAAGACGACGAACCATACGGCCTTCAAGACGACATGTATGATGATGAGAAAGGATTTTCTACTAATACAGCTTTTATTCTGGTAGCAGCCGGTAAAGCTTTCGGTAGCCCAACGCCAAAATCATACATTTTGTCTTTTAGTCCTTTCGGTGAGGTTCTGGCAACTACAAGAGATTCCATTCGACCACAGTCTATTACTGATATGACACCAACCGTTCATGATACTCATCTTTCTCCAGACAGAATCCCAACGCAGCAGGGAGGGAACGAAAGGAATGAGAATGCTTACTTAATAGATGTTGATAAAAGAATTCCACCCGGATTTATAGTTTATCATGAAACTATGCATGATCAGCAAGTAAGAGTGTTACCAGCTCTAGCTAAAAAGGGATTACTGAATCTATTAAGTATATATAACATCATTACAACATATGATCAGTTACCCGAATCAAACGCTAACTTACTTGGCAATAATGACTTCGGTTTAGCAAGACCTAACTTAGACGAGTATGCTGCAGATGTATTTGCCGTGGAGCAAATAAAAAGAGCCTCAGACTTATGGAAAAAGAGCCAATATAGAAATGATTTTGGTTACTCGTTTGTATTTTCAATACCTCCATCCGAAGAAAGACCCTATGTTTCATATATTTTGACGAGTAAATCCCCATCATCGATTGACCATACACTATCTCAAAGGGACAGCAGTAGTTAAAACTTAAAAAAGTTACAACGATACTTACTGGTCTTACATACTTAAAGAGAGTATAATTGATTTAAATCAGTTCATTGTTTTTCCTCCTTTTTGAAATGAGAAATGGCAATAAGAAGAGCAGTTTTTTCTTGAGGATTAATAGATGATGTTAAATAGGTTCGAACATCGTCCCAGATGGTGCACCAAATTTTTCGAGGCGCGATTAACAAAATGGACGATTAGCTCAGTTGGTTAGAGCGCTTCGTTTACATCGAAGAGGTCACAGGTTCGAGCCCTGTATCGTCCACGTTTTACCCTCTAAGTATCCAAACAAACATTTTCCCGGTTAATTTGAAACGAGCCTTGTCTATGTTGCTCTTTTCCTGATCTGATGCGATGATATAATCTGTCCATCTTGCCAAGCTAGCCAAGTTGGTCACGGCGCATGTCTGAAAAACATGAAATTCAGGTTCGATTCCTGAGCTTGGCACCAAACGGTGTTTTTGAAAATGCTTAGTCAATTTCTAACTAACGGCCGAGAATACTTGAAAACATTTCCTTAACAAAGTCGCTCAAGAAACCCATCACAGCACTCAACTGATTGAAAAAAATTTTGATGCCGCTATCGGCAATATTACGCGAGGTACGGTTAAAATCGGTTGAGCTGATCATTTCATTGAAAACCATGACAGCAGTATACGGAAACTGCCGCGTATTCACAAGACGGTGACTAGTGTGTACAATATGGCCTGTTTGGGTGTGGTTTAATTTGATCTAACGCCCAGAGCAGTGCGGAAATAGCTCAGTTGGTAGAGCGCCTCCTTGCCAAGGAGGAGGTCGCGGGTTCGAGTCCCGTTTTCCGCTCACTTGATTTCTTGTATATTCAGAAAAGATTTGCTCACCTCAACCCAGGACACTGATTTTTTAAACAAGCGGCGAAGGCGTTAGTTATTTACAGCACTTAGGTATTTTCTAAGAACAGAAATTACAGGTAAAAAGACTCTTTCGGTGGTGCAATTTTATTGCCCGAACAATTTTCGTTGTGGACGGCGTATTCAGCATCAATGGTTTTCTTGGTGGCAGATGATTCGTACAAAAGCCCTTCAAAATTACTCTTTTTTTGGATCAAACCAATGCAACTATTCAGATCGTCATAAATCAATTTATTGGTGACACACTGATTAGATTGGCTAGCTTCCTTGGTTTGTATCTGCTCTGACGCTTGGTCATAACAGGCCTTAAAATCAGCAAAAACTCTACCGATCGTGGCTTGATAGAGTAAATAAGCACCAACCAAAACTAACGCCCAGATTGCAAGTTTCATATATTCACTACTATACTCTCATTGAAATAGTTTGAACAAGTTATGTATTTTAGCAGGCGCAACTAGAGAGGCTGAGACAAGCCAATCACAGCACCAGCCTTGTTTTGTTTCAGAATGGTGAGCGAACTTGGCGTCTGATCGATTTTCTGTAAGGGCAAAAATTTTTCAAGCAAAATACTGTTTGTGACGTACAGATAGCTAATTTGATGTTCTCTCATTTGGTTTGCTATTTTTGTCAAATCTGATTGATTAAACAGTTGCTCAACGATATTTGAGCGAACTGCAATGTCTAGGTTGCGAGTTGAAAGCAAGGCCTGTCCACCCAAATAAGTTGGGCGATCAGCAAAGAAGGCGACGTAGGGAGTTAACTGGTCATATTGGTTGCGACTATCGGCTTGAATGACTGCCTGGGGAGGAACGTTGTTTTTGATGAAAGTTAGCAATTCAAGCTCATCTGTTGAAATTAGCTCAGTCGGATGTTGGGAATAGAATTCAGAGTAGTACTGTTTTAGTTGAATAATTGAACGTGGTAGTGAAAAAATGACAATCAGCAGAATCAAAATAATTTTGTAAAACCGATCTTTGACTTCACCAATTATAATTGAGCTAAAAATAATCATTGATAAAATTGGAGTGATTAAAAAATTATAGATGTTCAGACCACCGGATGACTGAAAAAATAACATCCCGATGATGATAAAAATAAAATTTGTTGGTATTAAAAAGAAGAGTAAGGCTGTTGGTAGCTTGTGAAAAATATTTTTTGTTGGCAGTAATCCAAGTAATCTTATGCCGTACACCGAAATCAACGTAATCGCTACCGCAATCGTGTTGTAAATAGTCATATTTTTAAGGCTGTGAGCGGCCTCATAGACTTGCATTCTCAGCCACCAATCACGGTAGTCATAATGATCTGGTGAAAAGAACACCTTTGTCCAGGCAAGTGGCACAAACAGTAAACCACCGGCTGAGCGGTTGGCCGGCAGATAGATGATGGTTGCCAAGAAAATAAGAAGCAACCAACTGAGCAATACTGATTGCTGGGAGGTAAAGGTTTTGAATATTCGATTGAGCCAAGATTGGTTTTGCGACCACTCAACAACAAGTTGTTGCCAAACAAGAAAGAGACTCAAAAAGCCAAAACCGATCGTAAAATAAATTCCGTAGTAAATTTTAAAACCAACCATACTGGCGCCCAAGCCAGCGATGATAAAAAGTAAGATAGCTTGACGATTTTTGAGCCACTGGGTTAAAAAGAGCAGATTGACGATCAGTAACAGCCGGCCAAAGACTTGGGGCATGTTAAAGATAAAGTTTAACCCTGTGTCCAGTGCTGGCACAGAAGCACCCCAGGTGTGTTTAAAATACTGGGCAAAAATAAAAGCCGCGTCGGCGCCAAAGGTTAACAGAAACAGGCTAATTAATAAAGTTGCAGTCTTGTTCGAAAATTGTTTGAGCAGTTGTACAAAACTGAGGGTGATTAAAATTAATAAGATTGGCGGCAAGTAGTGAAAAAATAGATGATTGACCGGTAGCAGCCAAACTCGCGCTAGCTCTGCCATGAACAAATCGCCCCAATAGTGATAATTCACCAGTTGAGTGCCAGCTAACCCCGGTTCGATTGGGGGAAAGGTGCCGATCATTGACTGAATGTAACCCAAATGCAACATCCCGTCGGCCGAGTTAACAAAGTAGTAGCCAATCCCCTTCTCTGTCAGTAACCCACTGCCAATATGGCCATAGATTTGAAAAAAGACTGAGCCAGCGATAGCGGCCAAAACAACTTTTGGCAGTTTGCCGAGCTCTGCTAAAGCGGCGTGGGTGGTTTTGAAAAACTCAGATCGGTTTAGTATTGCCAGGACAATGGCTGCACCCAGGTAGGCATAACTGAGCCAGCGCAAATGCAGATAGCCAAAAATAAATCCTTGTCCAGCCCAGAGGGCGATACCAACTCCCCAAGCTCCAAGCGATCGTGTTAAGGCAGAGTCAATTTTGGCTTTTTGCAGCACTAGCCAGCCAGGTATAAAACAACTCACCACCACTACCAGCCAGGAAACCAAACCTAAGAGCCAAAACAAGCTGTCGGTCAATGAATAATACATAGCAATCGTCTTGCATAAATTGTACTATAGATGCGATGACGGGACGCACCCACGATTTAGCCGCTTTTGCCGGACTGGTGATAGCCTTTCTTTACGCGCCAATACTGCCAGCTTTGTCACTGTCCACAGTGATCGTCGCTTTTGGCGCCAATTTTTTGGGTGCACTTTTCCCGGACATTGATCAGCCAACCAGCGATTTTTGGGACAATTTTAGGCTGGGACCGTTTGTGGCGAAGGTGATCGTGCCGGCCTTGGGTGGCCATCGACATATTTCTCATTCTTTGGCTGGCGTGGTTTTGATCGGAGTTCTGTTTCGTCTTGGCCTGAATCTCGCGCTTAAGTATGTTTTGATTGATATCAACTCAGAAATAGTTTGGAATGCTTTTATGATTGGGGTGGTGTCTCATCTGGTTATGGACTTGCCGACTAAAGAGGGGGTACCCTTGCTCTGGCCTTTTGACTGGAAGTTTGGGCTTCCTCCCTGGAAAGCTTTGCGGATCACCAGCGGCAAATCTGTGGAGAAGTTTATTGTCTTTCCGGGTTTGCTGATGCTGACGGGGTATTTGCTATTTGTGAATCAGGAGAGGGTGCTGGAGCTTCTGAAGACTATGTTGAAGATTGGGTAAGGATTATTCTGAGCAGAATAGTCAATATTTTCATGCTAAGTTATTTTAACAGGAAATTGATCTGATGCCCCGCTTGGATTCGAACCAAAATTAACGGCTTCAAAGGCCGCTGTCCTACCATTAGACGACGGGGCAATTTTAGAACCTGTCTGACAAGTCATATTCTACTACAAGTCAGTGGAGTTCGGCAAAAAAAAGAGCTGATCCATCACCTCTCGAAGCCCTCTTGTGAGAGCTACTTCGTCACGCTGAACACTTTTTTGGCTCGAATCTGGCTGTCTTTCGCAACAAAATGACCTTGTCAGACCGGTTCTTAAGACCGATATTGTAGCAAATTTCCTCGTACTTCTCCAGAGGTAACCTATTCCTGCCTTTTAGATTCTGTGCTAGCATTAGCGTATGGCAAAAATGCAACCAAAAATGCTGAAAGCAATGGTTCTGGGCGCCAATGATGGTATTATCACTACCTTTGCGGTGGTAGCTGGTGTGGTTGGGGCTGGTCTGCCGACACCAACGATCATTATTCTTGGGATTGCCAATATGACTGCTGACGCCATTAGCATGTCATTGGGGGACTTTTTGGGTGAACAATCGGTTAATCAACTCGAGAAGAAAAAGATTTCTGCGTTTCATCACT
>PFEE01000044.1:0-3411 GCA_002793745.1 Candidatus Roizmanbacteria bacterium CG10_big_fil_rev_8_21_14_0_10_45_7
CAGAGAAGAAGGGAAAAGCAAGATGAAAATAATTCGAGATTTGATAAATCAGGCGATCAAGATACTAGGGTTGCCGGCTACAGAGTTTAGCGTGGAACACCCTGGCGACGAAAAGTTTGGAGACTATTGTTCGAACGTTGCCATGCAACTTTTCGCGAAATTCCAAATTCCAAATTCCAAATCTCAAACTAGCTACAAAAATCCGAGGGAAGTGGCACAGGAGGTAGTAAGTCAATGGTCAATGGTCAATGGTCAATGGTCAAAAATAATTGAGAAGATTGAGGTGGCGGGAGCTGGGTTTATCAATTTTTACTTAAAACCAGAGTTTTTTCTTGAGGAAACTAAAAAAGCGACTGGGAGCGGGTATGGCAGAAACGAAGATTTGAAGGGTAAAAAAATCATGGTGGAGTATACAGACCCGAATCCTTTTAAGGAGATGCATATAGGCCACCTGATGAGCAATACCATCGGGGAGAGTTTGGCGCGGATCCTCGTGGCAAATGGAGCGACAGTTAAGCGAGCTAATTACCAGGGAGATGTGGGGTTGCACGTGGCTAAGTCGGTGTGGGGCTTGAGAAAGATGTTAGATGATAGACACCAGACTCTAGTTGACCTTCAAGGAGAGTCCTTGAAGGAGAGGCAGAAGTTTATGGGTCAGGCGTATGCCTTGGGATCGAGTAAATACGAAACTGACCCCACTCCGCCTACGGCTACGTTAGGGGCGCGTGCAGAGATAAATAAGTTGAACCAACAAATTTACGCGCGGACGGATGAAAAAGTGAATGAGTTGTATGACATTGGACGCAAGTGGTCGCTAGAATATTTTGAGAGAATTTATCAAAGACTGGGGACGAAGTTTGATGAATACTTTTTTGAGAGCGAGGCGGGGAAGGTGGGTTTGGAAGTAGTGAAAGAAGGACTCAAGAAAAAAGTTTTGGAGATAGGGGATGAGGGGGCGATTGTGTTTAAGGGAGAGAAATATGGCTTACATACGCGGGTGTTTCGCAATAAACTGGGACTGCCGACCTACGAAGCCAAGGATCTGGGGCTCGCCAAGACTAAGTGGGGGAGATACAAATATGATTTGTCGTATATTGTGACGGCGAATGAGATAGACGAGTATTTTAAAGTGCTTTTGCAAACTTTGTCATTACTTTATCCTGATTTGGCGGCAAGGACCAGACATTTATCCCATGGAATGATGAAGCTGACCTCAGGTAAGATGAGCTCACGCACGGGGGTGGTGGTCACGGGAGAGGGACTCCTGAATGATTTGCATGAGGCGGTTCTTAAAAAAATGGGAGAGCGGGATATCAAAGATCGGGAAGAAGTCGCAGATGTGGTGGGGGTGGGGGCACTCAAATATACTGTACTCAAGCAGGCAGTGGGTGGTGACATAGTCTATGACCCAGAGAAAATGACGAACCTGGAGGGGAATACGGGACCATACATTCAATACACTTATGTCAGAGCATTTAGTGTATTGAATAAATTCCAAATACCAATTGACAAATTACAAACAATTTTGAATTTGAAATTTGATGCTTTGGATTTGCAAAGCCAAGAATTGGCTTTGCTGAGGTGGATTTATCGATATCCTGAGGTGGTAGAGGAGGCAGGGGAGAAGTTTGCCCCGCATCTGGTCGCGACGTATATTTATGAGCTGGCGGCTAGATTTAATACGTTTTACCAGGCATGTAGGGTAGAGGACTCGGGTGAGGTGAATCCGCTACGCTACTTGCTGACGCAAGCAGTGGCAAATGTTTTACAGAGCGGACTGGGATTGTTGGGGATTGTGGCTCCTGCCGAAATGTAAACAAAATGTCGGTTTTCATATCATGCCGTCATCTCGAGTGAAACGAAGTGAAATCGAGAGATCTCTTGATACTAGATTCCTCGACTACGCTCGGAATGACGATAGCAGAGGAGTAAGAAGGGATAATAGGGCGTTTTGGCCGGAGAGTTTGGTAAGGTCGTATTTTTGCGAGTCGAAGGTGAGGAGAGTGGTTTCTTTGATATTGGCGAGGGATTCGCTGTACTCAAACAAGCGGTCGGTGATACTTTGTAAATATTCGAGAGTATAACCAGACTCGAATGATCGGCCCCGAGCCTGGATGCGTTGGAGCTGAACGGTGGGTGAGCAGGTCAAGTGGATGACAATATCTGGAGCGGGCAGGTCGGACTGATAATCGCCAATGATGCGAGTAAAAAACTCCCACTCGGCGGCCGTCATGGTGCCTTGAACCAGATGATTTTTGGTATAAACTTGGTGAGACATAATGAGACCGGAGTCGACGATGACGGAGGATTTTTGCAACATTGATTTGATGACTTTGAGTTTTTTGATGCGCGCCAGGGTAAAGAAGAGCTCGGTGGTAAAGGCCCAGCGGGGGGTATTGGCGATATAGTCTGGGAGGAAAGGGTTGGTTTCGTAGAGGTCGGCGTCGAGGAGAGGTAGCCCTAGTTTTTCGGCTAAAATCTGGCTGGCGGTCGTTTTGCCGCTGCCGATGGGGCCGATGAGGGTTACCTGGTGGTGCATGGGGATAGTATATCACTTAGACTAGAGGTTTTTGAGGATGTGGTAGAGGTAGATGGCGTCGAAGAAGATGACGCATAGATCGAGATATGTGAGGGGGATTTCGTGGGTGAGTCGAGATAGCTCTTTCTCTGCCATAGTTTGGTTATAACATTTTTGTGTTAGCATAGATTTATGAAGAAAATTTTTGCCGAGGTGGTGTCGAGGGTGCTCGACCCGGTGTGGGAGATACCGATTGCGATAATGCTTGCCATAGTGTTTGCGGTGCGGGAGGGACTGCGGTGGAGGTTTCTGGGTTTAATCTTGTTTATCGACGCGGTAGTGCCAATGATTTTTTTCTTGATGATGCTGTACCACAAGCAAATCAATGATTGGGATATACAGAATAGAGCACAGAGAATACCCCTGTATCTTTTTACTTTGATTTGTCATCTGGGAGGACTGTGGCTGGCTCATGAACTGGGCAAAGCGGAACTGGTAAATGTGTTGAGCGTGTTTTACGGAGTGGCTATTGTGTTTTTCGTAATTACACTCAAATGGAAAATATCACTGCACGCTGGAGTGAACGCTGTGTTGATCACGACGATCAATATGTTTTATGATTGGCAATACGCCTGGTTATACATATTGTTATATCTAGTGATGTGGGCGCGGGTGTACCAAAAACATCATACTTGGGCGCAGGTGATCTTGGGGGCTTTACTGGGGGGAGGAATGGTCGCGGTGGGGATGTGGCTAGTGTAGAATAGTGGAGTCATCCCGACCGGAGTGGAGGGATCTCTCGACTTCGCTCGAGATGACGAATTAGTTGGGCTCGTAGTATAGTGGTAGTACAGTACGTTCGCAATGTACGGACAGGGGTTCGATTCCCCTCG
>PFEE01000044.1:3454-3770 GCA_002793745.1 Candidatus Roizmanbacteria bacterium CG10_big_fil_rev_8_21_14_0_10_45_7
ATGATATAATGCACTAGATAATTTTTTTACTGTCTAAATGGAGAAGATATGAGTGTTACAACAGAAAAAGTTATGATGGTATGTGATCAACATGGTGAGGTAGGAGTGATGGACAAGAAATATATAGGGATGGCTCAGATAGATCATCTGGAAATATTTTGTTGCACAGGAGAATTTGTCATTATTCCTATTGTAAATAAAATAATTGAGCATATGAATGAGCAAAAGACAGAAGAAAATATTCTGTTAAGATAGAGCAATGCAATTTGACGTCAGTTATACAAAGTTAAAGAATGGGGTGCGGGTGCTTTTGGTG
>PFEE01000012.1 GCA_002793745.1 Candidatus Roizmanbacteria bacterium CG10_big_fil_rev_8_21_14_0_10_45_7
GGGCAATTGTGGATATTTCTAGTTTTTGACTAAAAATGACGAATAAAGTATGATTTTAAAAGTGGTGGGGTGCTAGAACGGTTAAATAGGCCAGTCTTGTTCCCGATTTGTCTAAAAATTATGATTTGTTTAGAATTTTTAGAAACAAATCGCAATCCCGCTCCGCCAAATAGCGGAAGGCGAGAAAAACTTAATAATTTCTACGGGGCGGAGGGTTGGCCGAGCGGTTTATGGCGCTGGTCTTGAAAACCAGTTCCCGCAAGGGAGCACAGGTTCGAATCCTGTACCCTCCGCATTTTTATCAACAATGCTTTCATGTAGCTAAATTACGTCCATTTTCGCTCTTTTTTCTTCATTTTTTCTTCAAAAAAAACATAATTTTTTAGTGTCTTCTCCGGGTCTATGCAAAGCGCCAAAAAAAGAAGGCTTTCAAAAAAAAGATTGCATAAAAAAAAGTAATACCGTATGCTCAAAACATATGCGAATTTTTAATCATTTTTATTGAGAAAAACATATGAATCAGTACTTGTATACGAATCAACTTTTGTCACCAGACACCACAACCGAACCATACCCCATCCACATCCTTAACAAAAAACCGTGGCATGCATTTATACGCACCAATGGATACAGAGCGTTGGCAAAAAAACTCAGGATGCAGGTGGTAACTGATATGGAAACCGCAGAGCAGCTATGGCAAATTTTTACTCCTAATAAATCATTATTTGATTTATGGGAATTTCGAAAAGCGTTTGCAGAGAATTTTGCCGTTGATCCGTATTTCATTACGCTGTATGAACAAATCGGAAGCAGAGCACACATATTGGGCATCCTCCCCCTCTGGCTTGATAATGACGAATATGCCGGAAAGTACACCTGGTTTGGTGGGTTTTGGCCAGAGGATAATACTTTTTTTGTAAAAGACCCCGAATTTATTCCTCTTATGCTTATGGCAGCGCCAAAACCACTTATTCTTGACTGCATTATACAAGACAAAGACTACGAATTTCTTAATAACCTTGCGGGGTTTACCACCACAGACGACAAAAAATATTACCTTAATACTTCTTCATTTAAGTCTGTTGACGACTATCTTATAACCCTGAAGAAGAAAAAACGTCAAAACATCCGCCGGGATAAAAAACGCATTAGCTTATTCAATCCCCATGTTGCCTATGGTCGTATGCATGCACTGGATAGGATGTTTTCGCTCAATATTGAGCGCATGAATGAACTTAATAAAAAGGGCTACCGTGAAAAATCATGCTTTGAAGATGTGCGCTATAAGCACTTATTTCGCAGTGTGACCACCTGCTCAACACGCATTAAACCCATGATAATCACTACAGATATTGGCAACCAAACAGAGTCTATTGAATTAGGCGCCATCTATAACAAAACCTACTACGCATTTATTTCAGGCACCAATATTAAAGATTATTCAGGGTTAGGTGTCTACTCAAACCTCCTTGTGATTGAGGAAGCTATTAAACAAGGCTGCAACAGCATCGACTTTCTTTCCGGCAACTATAATTGGAAAGAGTCGTGGCAGCTTGATGCGGTTCCGCTCTACAAATTTACGAAATAAGCCTGGATCAACTCTTGTGCGAGACCTACCGGCTCGCCAATCCTGAAAAACAAAAAGTATTTATCCGGTTTTTTAAAACTGGTCCTGGGCAATACGGAGAGGGTGATCAATTTTTAGGACTCACGGTACCCCAACAGCGAATCCTTGCCAAAAAATATCAACATTTGCCATTGCCTGAAATTGAAACGTTGCTTACAAATCCCATACATGAACTCCGGCTTACGGCGCTCATGATACTTACCTATCACTTTCAAAACAAAAACGTCGATAAAAAAACCATTGTTGATTTCTATCTCAAGCACACTCAATGGATTAATAACTGGGATCTCGTTGACTTATCAGCATATAAAATACTTGGTGAGTATTTGCGTACTCATGATACCAAGGCATCAATCCTGTATCGTCTTGCCAACTCACCACTGCTTTGGGAACGAAGAATTGCTATCGTGTCAACCTTTGCCTTTATTCGACATCATCATCTCACTCATACTTTTGCTCTTTCAAAACTATTGCTTTACGATACTCATGATTTGATACATAAGGCAGTGGGGTGGATGCTACGGGAGGCAGGAAAAAAAGATGCAACACAGCTCAGACAATTTTTAAACACGTATGCTGCCGTTATGCCCCGCACTATGTTGCGCTACTCAGTAGAAAAATTCTCCGACTCGGCCCGCAAGCATTACCTATCCTTACGCTCTAAAATCATTCCCGCTCAACGGAAATAGTGCATTAATACTTATTCTGCGGACATTGCCCTCGTGAATCAGCTTTCTTACTTTTTTTAATAATCCGTCACCGCTTACTTTAAATGTTTCTTTCTTTTTTGCCTTTACCATATGTGTCCAAGGGGGAGGATTCGAACCTCCGTAGGTCATAAGACCGCTAGATTTACAGTCTAGTACGATTGGCCACTCCGTCACCCTTGGGGTAACGGAGGTATTATACCTTATCCACACTCACTGTGTCCGCATGAATAGCATTTCTTGCATCCTTCCTCATAAGCAAACGCCATATCACCGCAATGAGGACAGATATCAAAGTTCGTTTTTGTTTCTTTTGTGCTGATCAACCGTGGTTGTTGCATTGCTTCCACCGGTACTGCGACTTCCTGTCTATGTGCCTCCTCTTGCTTTACCATGGGGTTGGGCATATTAGCCGCAAAGTGACGAATCAACGTTTTTGCAATCGCGTCAGGCAAGCTGCGAATTTTAGCGTCCCCAAAACCCAACGACCGCGCACCGCCGATGCTGTCAAGCTGCTCAATGATATATTCGAGGCGCTGTCGACCGCTTAAGTGTGAATTCATACGCAGCACCAGGGTAATAATGCGCCCCATACCCTCTGCCATGGCGGCAACGTCCGAACCGGCTTTACCAATATTGATAAACACCTCAAATGGATTGCTGTTCTCGTCCATATTAATGGTGATAAAGGCCGTTCCGACCGGTGTATCAATAGTATAGGTAGAACCATGCATCACGCCGCCACGCGGCCGGATGTCATATTCTGGCTGCTTGATTTCCACCGGTTTTGGTTTTTTCTCTTCCTTACGGGTAAGCACACCGGGACGCGAACCGTCACGCATATACGCAATTCCCTTCAGGCCCAGTTCGTAGGCAAGCGTGTATACCTTTTTTACATCCTCCACCGTATGTGAATTGGGTGCGTTCACCGTTTTTGAAATAGAGGCGTCCACATATT
>PFEE01000074.1 GCA_002793745.1 Candidatus Roizmanbacteria bacterium CG10_big_fil_rev_8_21_14_0_10_45_7
TTCCTTTGCCAGAGTTCGAAATTCCTCGTTTTTAGCCACAAAGTCGGTTTGGCAGTGAAGTTTGATAAGCGCACCCATGCGTTTGTTGTGGTGAATGTAGGATTCAACGACTCCCTCACCGGTAGCGTTACCTGATTTTTTTGCAGCCAACTCAACACCCAAGGCAGAAAGAAGTTGTTTCGCTTTTTCGAAGTTTCCTTTGCTTTCGGTTAATGCCTTATTGCACAGGGCAATTGAAACGCCGGATTCTTCACGTAGTTTTTTGAGTAGATCGAGGTTTGCCATTTTTTTTCGCTTTCGCTTCCAATTTTTTTGCCTCTTTTTCCTGCTGAGTCAGCTCGGGAATATATTGCTTGCGGCCTTCTAAAAAGCCTTGCAGCAGCGCTCCTACCACATACTCAAGCACGGGAGGGGTATCGTCATTAACCATGATGGGATAATCAACTTCTTGCGGGTTTGCGTTGGTATCAAGAACGCCAATAGTAAACAGCGCTTTCTTTTCCTGCAAAGTTTGGGCTTCCTGTATTTTTCGTGATTCGTTTAATGCATTCTTTTCTTTTCGAACGTCGACCATTAACACGACGTCGGGCATACGGGTAAGGGTTAACACACCCTCATAGACCCGCAGTAGCTTGTTAATTTCTTTTTCCAGTTTATTTCGCTCGTGCTTAATCATGCTGTTAAGATTGCCACTTGCCATATCAGCCTTAAAGGTATTGATGCGGTCAACGTTTTTTTTGATCTCTTCAAAGTTGGTAAAGAACCCACCCACCCACTTTTCGGTGATATAGTGAATTTTTTCTTTAGCCGCAATGTCTTTTACGAAATTCTGAATATTTTTTTTGGTTGCAACCACCAAAAGTTCCTTATTTTGTTTACCGGCATCAAACAGTGCTTTAACCGCAGTATCAGCCAGTGTTTTGGTTTGAAATAGGTCAATAATGGCTACGTCATTCTGGATTTTATAGACGTACGTCTTTGCTTTAGGGGTAGTTCGGCCACGCTTGTGACCAAAATGCCCACCCAATTCAAATAATTTTTCAACCTCAATAGTAGTCTTCATAGTGTTTGCTTGCAATCCTCCAATTCTACCTTATAGCTCTTGTTCTTTCAAGAGAGCTTTGAGATAGTCCCGGAACTCTCCATTAACGGATGGATTTTTTAGTGCAAATTTAACCACCGTTTTAAGATATTCGATCTTGTTGCCCGTATCGTAGTACTTTCCGCCTTTGATTTCTACAGCCAGCACCCGTTTTTTGTCCTCAAGCATAAGCTTAAGCGCGTCGTTGTAGTACAGCTCGTCACCCTCTTTAAGGTTGGCCTGTGCCCTATCAAGATAGTCAAAAATATCGGGGGTAAGAATGAACCCTGATACGTTTGCTAGGTCAGACGGCGCTTTATCCTTACCGGGTTTTTCGATAATGACATTGGTATCGATAATGCCGGGTTCTATTTCGGTGCCGCCGGCAAATCCGTAGCGATCGTAATCCTCGTCCCTCTTGGCCCGAATGCTGGCAAGGCACGATGAGCCGTATTTTTCATAGGCTGCAATCAGCTGCTTAAACCGTGAAGGGGACGCGCTGATAAAGTCGTCGCTCCAGGTATAGATAAAAGGCTCGTTTCCAACAATGTGACGCACGTTAATAAGCGGCGTACCGTTGCCATAGGGTCCTTTTTGGCGAACATACACAAAATTAGCCATTTCCCCTATTTTCATAACCTCATCCAGTAACGGCTTCTTTTTTTCACCGCCCATCTTTAAATTTTCGATTAAATCGCGGCTGGGGACGTCAAAATGATCTTCAATCGTACGCTTGTGGTAGCCGGTAACCATAATAATATCGGTAATACCCGCCTCAACCAACTCCTCCACCACATATTGAATAACTGGTTTGTCGACAATGGGAAGCATTTCCTTGGGCATCGCCTTGGTTTGAGGTAAAAAGCGTGTGCCGAAACCAGCTGCGGGAATAACTGCTTTGCGTATCTTTTGCATGGGAATTGTTTTGAATAAACTTATAGTTTGTTAATTATTGTTGAGTGAAGTATACCGTGATCGTGTTTGACACGTCAATACCCTCAGTTGAGGCAGTTACCACTGATTTTTCCGCACCATTGCTGCCCAGGGTAAAGATAGCTTTGCCTGAATCATCGGTAATTGCGGTTGTTGAGGTAAGTAAACCGTTATCTACCCGTACTTGTACTGATTTATTAGGAAGAGCTTCACCTTGGTCGTTGCGGATAAATACCGTTATTTGTACCTTGTCGCTGGGACGAGCTAGAATTTTATCCGCCAGAATGAGCGACTTCTCACGTGACGGATCGGTGCTGGACGCTCGAATAATCCGCTGAACCGGTTGTTCAAACATCATAATACCAATCGTTGATGCAGCAAGTAAAAAGAATAGGATATATAATAGTACTAGTTGGCGTTGACGCATACCAAAATTGAGTATAACACATGAATATTTTTTTGCTAGGATCAAACCCTATATCAGATATTCTTGCTTTGGCAACCCGCATTACCCAGCGGGGACATGAGGTGGTTAACGCCAAACTAATAGGACGTTTGTTGCGCGATAAAGAAGCCATTCCCGCTTCAGTCGTATTTGAAGCTCAATTGCATGAGCTGAAGCGCAGCGACCTGGTGGTGTTTTTTGGGGACACGATGAGTACTACTGATTCGTTTTTACTGGGTTATGCAGCCGGAGAAAAAATGAAAAAAAAGCTCGTGGTGTTGCATAGCTCCCTTGCCGGAGTGACCTTCTCGCAGGTATACGTACGAGCAGGTAAAACTGTTGACGGCGCTATGCGTACCTTAAGTCTGTACGGTGTATGAAAGGCCGCGCGCTCCCTCTTGCGTTATTACTGCTTATTATCACGCGGTTTGTCGGTATTGCCTGGGGATACCCGTTTTTGTTGCACCCCGACGAGCGCAACATGGCTGACGCTATTTCGCGGTTAACCTTGGAGGACGGACTGAATCCTCATTTTTTTGCCTATGGGCAACTGCCGCTGTACCTGGTGTGGATCGGGTATGCGCTTAAGTCCCTGAGTTTATACCCGGTGATTGATTCGTGGCAGGCGGCGCTGGGACTGCGCATCCTGTCAGCGACTGCATCAGTAGTTTCCGGATGGATCGTGTATAAGCTGCTGGTGCGAGAGAGCCGATCAGAGACCGTTGCCTTGACCGGACTCCTATTTTGGATTGCTACCCCAGTTTTTATTCAGTTTGCCCATTTTGGCACCACTGAATCACTGTTAGCGTTATTGCTGCTCTGCGCACTCTGGTTTCGCAAAAGAATGCTG
>PFEE01000077.1 GCA_002793745.1 Candidatus Roizmanbacteria bacterium CG10_big_fil_rev_8_21_14_0_10_45_7
TAATGCTTCCTATAACCGAAAGCACGTACAGTGCGCGGTACAACAGTACAGTGCGAATAATGGTTGCTACCGACTTGACGATGTGATTCATAATGCCACGTGCAATCAGCCGCGATTGGCCGCTGGTGCGTTTTCGAAACGTAACGGGCACATCCAAGATGACCATACCTTTAAAAAAGGCGTCAATAAGGGTTTCATGGGTATAGGTATGTTCAGATACAATCGACAAATGCTGCGCACACTCGCGAGTATGAGCACGAAACCCAGAGGATGCGTCTCTTACTTTCATACCCGTAAACCAACGAATAAAAGCACTTCCCAGCATGTTGCCATATTTTTTACTGGTGGGCATATGATTAAGCGTTGCCACTTGGCGGTCTCCAATAACCAGGTCTGCGGTACCACTCAGTATGGGCGCTATTAGTTTCGGTATTTCTGCCTGGTCGTATTGGTTATCAGCGTCCGTGTTTACTATTAGGTCTGCACCCAGTTCAAGCGCTTTGTCTAATGCATCCTTAAATGTGCGGGCAAGGCCTCGGTTTCGCTTGTGCGCATACACATAATCAGCTCCGGCTTTTTCTGCTGAAAGGGCGGTGTGGTCAGTTGACCCGTCATCATAGACCAGTACCTTGACCGCATCGATTCCTTTTATCTTTCGAGGTACCGAAGATACCACCTCGATAATCGACTTTGCTTCATTGTATGCCGGAATCGTAACTAGTAGTTTCATTGGGGGCAATAGTATACCATGTCACCGCTCCTGAAGGCATATTCTGTCTGGCAGGCGTAGCCCTGTAGAAGATCAAGACGCTCATAAGAGTTCACCATGACACGGCGCGAAATAACGTCTTTTGGACTGTCGCAGCTTTCAAGATAATGGTAGGGATATAAAAAGCTGTACATATAATATACCTCATTTTTGATGGTTTTTCCCATCCGGCATACGGTAAGCGGGTACCGGCTATCTCCCATATAATCATCCCACTCCACAACATACGTATGGTAGTCATTTACCACGTATCGCGGCACCTCTCGGGCAGAGGGAATCGTAATCCAGGTAATCCATGCGGTCAAAAGAATACAGGCGGCAACCGAAACCTTATACGACTGCTTCCATAACCCAATCCATACCACGCCGCCCAAAAGCAGGGAAGGGGCAATGACTTCCCACAGCAAGTTGGTTTGTTCTTCGCGCAAAAAATATACCGCCATTGTATTTCCAAACTTATACGTTTCACGGAAAAAGCCAAAATACAAATACACAAACGACAGCAGCCATACGCCCAAAACTGCATATAACACAGAAGGGAAGTGACGCTTTTGTTTTTTAAGATATTCAAGTCCGTCAGCAACGCCAAACATAAACATCACAACCAGTACCGGATCCATATAGCGGGTAAACAGCAGATACTGAGGATTTTTTACTACATCACGGGCCATATGCAACAAAGTTAGGCCAAACGAAGTCATAAGCAAAAATACTAAAAATGCACGCACAACAAGAACACCTCGCCGCGAAGCATGCTCACCCTTCTTGTGCGTCTCCCTAAAAAGGGTCCATGTTTTCCATCCAAAGGCAAGCAGCGGAAACCATGCCATCTCCAACCCAATAGCCGTTAATTGGTTGGCAATCATTTTGAAACTGAGAATCGGATGAATAAACAGTGTAGTGATTGCTTGGTTATACGAAGGTATGTTATAGAGTTTGTCTGCGCTGGGCATTAACAAACCAAGTAAGAAATTACTCACGGCCAAAGAAATAAGACTCCCACCTAGATACCACAGCAGCCGCGAGCGCACCTCATGCTGGTGACGCCAGGCGATAATGCATAGTACAAACGCAAGTGCAAATGACGAGGGCACAACAACGCCAAACGAACGGATGCTGCCGATAAAACTCAAAAAAAATCCTGTTACTACAGCCGACAGTATTATATGCCGGGTTTCTTTTAAGTCATTATCAACCACGCAATGCATGGTGATAATAAACAGCAAGATGCTCAGGGTATACAGCGTTTCGGACATAATGCTGTTTGAATACACCACAAGCGGCATAAAGATAATAAGAAGCAGCGCCGGCACAAGCTTTTTGGTGTACCAGTAGGCAATCACCGGAATCGATGACGAAAGCATCATGGTAAAAATAAGCGCAGCACGGTACTGGGTTATGGGATTGCTAATAAACCCCACGACCGCAGCCAACATAACAGACCAGCCGGGCGGGTAGATCTGGTTTTCAAGCGTTAAATGGGTAATAAACGATCCGCGCAGTATCTGCCGCGCAGTATCAAGGTAAATATATTCGTCATAAATAATCCAAGGCAGGTTTACAAACGAGAAGAGGGAATAGCGAAACAGGAAGGCTACCACAAACAACAGCAAACTTATTCCTATCTGGCTGCGGTAGCGCTGCATGGGAATAGTATAAAGAATATCTAAAAATATGAAAGTGACGATATCTTGATTATACCGACATTTCATGTACTATTAAGGTATGACCCTTAAGGAAGCAATCATTCGGTTTTTAGAATACTGCGAGCTGGATAAGAACTTATCGCAAACCACCATCCGCATGTACTCCTATTACCTTAATTTCTTTGCCACCTGGGCAGGGAACTCTGCAACCGAGGCAGCAGAGGACATATTAAAACTGAATGATGAACACGTCCGTAAGTTCCGCCTTTTCTTGGCCCAGCAGTACGTAAATCCGCATAAGGGCGCCTTAAAGCGCCAGTCACAAAACTACTTTTTAATTGCCCTTCGTTCCCTCCTGCGCTATCTGGTACGGGAAGGGGTGGAGGTATTGTCACCTGATAAAATTATGCTGGGCAAAACACGGGACCGCGAAATCCGCTATTTATCACCGGAGGATCTGCAAAAATTATTCGCCATCATTTCTGGTACGAGCCTTGTTGTACTGCGCGATCGGGCCATGTTTGAGGTATTGTTTTCGACCGGGTTGCGGGTAGCCGAGCTGTCCCGATTAAACCGGGACCGCATTAATACCGAAAACGGTGAATTCAGTGTTATTGGTAAAGGCGGCCATATCCGCGTCGTGTTTTTATCAAAGCGTGCCATCGAGTACTTAACCAAGTATATGGCCACGCGCAAAGACACGTATCCGGCAGTGTTTATCAGTTATCGCGGCAAAAAAAATGCGAACGGCGAACGGCGCCTGTCACCACGCCAAATTGAACGACTCATTGAAGGCTATCGCATCAAAGCCGGCATTACAGCCCATGTCACGCCGCA
>PFEE01000053.1:0-285 GCA_002793745.1 Candidatus Roizmanbacteria bacterium CG10_big_fil_rev_8_21_14_0_10_45_7
GTGTTGGGGATGGTTTTTCCGGAAATGGTAACGGCAGCGTCAATGTTCGTGTTTCCGGTCGACAGTCGTATGGAGGGAGGCAGCAAATAGGGGCCCATGGCTCCGGTGCGTTGACTGGGTACGGGTACACATACTGAGGGTGAAGCCATACCTTCAGAATCAATTGAGGTAAGGCAGAATTCCTTGATATCTGCAGGAGCAAGAAAATTAGCAAATTCGAAATAACCGTCGTTGCCCCTCGCTTGAGCTTCTTCATGTAAACGTATACCTTCTAATTGGACGTTG
>PFEE01000053.1:308-456 GCA_002793745.1 Candidatus Roizmanbacteria bacterium CG10_big_fil_rev_8_21_14_0_10_45_7
TAAAGAGTACGCCTGCAGGGTACCGATGCTCGCCGATGCATTGACGGTTTTTTCACTTAATACTGATTGCGGTGGTGCTTTAGGTGGCAACGGTACATATGAGGCTAATACGAAGCTGATGATAAGGAATATGACGGCCTTCATTTCT
>PFEE01000053.1:519-3040 GCA_002793745.1 Candidatus Roizmanbacteria bacterium CG10_big_fil_rev_8_21_14_0_10_45_7
TAATCACTGCCACTTGGCTTTGACTGTATAAGTGATACCCACCGGGTGAGTATTCAGCTACATCCAACAGTCCTTCTTTGGTCCAGTGACGAATGGTTGGAACAGTCTCTCCCACCAGCTCAGCCAGTTCTCCGATTTTGAGGACGTTTTTCTTTGCTAGCGTCTTTTCTTGCACCTTACCTTCTAAAGCTTCAAGGTAAATATCAAGGGACCGATGTATTGCCTCGTACATTAGGGCATAGTAATCAGTCAAAGGACCACCCAATTGGGCTTTTTCAATACTGGCGATGTATTGTTTCCGTTCTTCTTTGCGAATAATGGCTGGGGGATAGCCAGCTTGCATGAGCAGTAAGTTCATGAGTAATCGAGCTGTTCTGCCATTTCCATCGACAAAAGGGTGAATGCTCACTAACTTAACATGAGCATCAACCGCTACCGTCAAAGGATTCTCCGTACTATGGTGGAGCCATGAAATATATTGGCTCATAAGCTGAGGCACCTTCATGGCATTGGGCAGAACTACGGTGGATCCAGCGATACGGACGGGGACAGTTCGGTATCGTCCTGCTTGGTTATCGGCGATTTTCTGGAGTATGAGTTGATGGAGCTCCAGAATAGTATTCTCGGTAACATCATGCTTTGTGGTGTCAATTCTCTGCATAACCCAATCAAAGGCTTGGGCGTGGTTAACCGCCTCTAGATGATCTTGAAGGGTTTTCCCATCAACCGTTACCCCCTTTTCTACGACGAGTGCTGTCTCAGCTCGGGAAAGGGTATTTCCTTCAATGGCATTGGAAGTATAGGTGAGCTCGATCTTAAACCACTCACGGAGGTTGGTTATCAGATCAACAGAGAATGGCCGAAAGCCATCGAGTCGTTGTTTTTTCTCCTTGAGTATAGTCAGGATAGGTATCATATAGTATAAAGTATAACGTAACACTTTATACTTGTCAAGTGTTGCCGTTTGAGATGGACTTGACATAAATTACACGTTTGATATATTTGACATATGTCTGAAAGTACTCCGTCAGTAAAGGAACGACATACACGCATTCTTCTAGCGCTGCTTTTACTTGATCGTGAAAAGAGCCATAATCTGTTTAATCCCACTATTAAAACCGTTTTTTCACTGTCCACTGAATCGCCCCGTACCCGCGGGACTTTGCGCCAAATGCTGACTGATGGGGTGATTCGCCGCGAGGAAGAGGGCGTATATCAAATTACAGACCGGGGCATGGGTGAGCTGGCGCTATCGTTTCCGTTTGTGCGCTTTATGATGTTCAGTTGGGATGGAAAATACCGTATTATTTCGTATGAAATTCCCGAGAACAAGCGCAGTTTGCGCGACAGTTTGCGACGCGAAATAAGCGGGTGGGGATTGGGACCGTGGCATAGGTCATTTTGGCTCACCCCCCATCCGGTGGCTGAGGCTATGAAAAAACTGGTGGAGGGTACGCCATGGGAAAACTATATTCAAATGTTTGAAGGCACGCCTACCTTAGGGGATCCATCAATACTGGTTGAAAAAGTATGGAATATGAGCGCATTGCAGGAGGCGTATAAGAAAGTATTTAAAACATGGCATGAACTGTTGTCGCGGGAGGATCTGTCCAAAGAGGCAAAGCTGGCAAAAGTAGTGAACAGCTACATTGAAGTGCTCAAAACAGATCCGGGTCTACCGAAAGAGTTGGTGGGCGAAAAGTGGATTGGTAAAGATGCGTTCGATATTTTTTCGGAAATGCGCTCTATCTTGATGTCCTAAAGCATATATTCATAATCTCCGGTTTTATTTATTTCTATCACGGTAATACCTAAGTTGGATAGTTTTTGCAAGGTTTCCGGATGGGGATGTCCATATTGGTTATTTTTGCCCGCGCTAATAATGGCTCGAGTAGGACGTAGATACTGCAGCAGAGACGTGCTGGTTCCGTATCGTGAACCATGGGGACTTACTTTGAGTATATGGATCGTGGGATAGATTCCGTATGTTTTAATAGCGGGCTCACTGAACGAAACATCAACGTCAGCCAAAAAAAGAACGTTGGTATGTTTTGACTGTAACAGCAGTATAACGCCGTTATTATTACTCGTATTGGTTTTCACGATGTGATCTGGATAGAGTACCGTTAAGGTTAAATCTTCTGCAGTGATGCGGTCACCGGTTTTGAGCGAGGTATTGTCCAGCAACTTTTTTACGCGATATCGCGCTTGTATAAATGGCAATCCACCATCATGGTCGTGATCGTGATGGGTAATGATGACCATTTCGATGTCAGTATCAAAAAAAGGCATATGACGGGCCATGCAATCAACTATGCGCTGATTAGGTCCGGCATCAATGATAATATCAGAACCGTTTGGCGTGCGGATATAGATGCCGTCACCCTGACCGACATTACAAAATACGACACGGGGTTTATTTCGGTTAACGTTTGTGATGAGTGTTACGCAAAACAGGGAACATCCGATGGCGATGATGATCATATAGCGCTTTACCATTGAAGTATGACGTTCTTGGACA
>PFEE01000053.1:3090-3246 GCA_002793745.1 Candidatus Roizmanbacteria bacterium CG10_big_fil_rev_8_21_14_0_10_45_7
AAAGAGGGAACAATGACTATTTCTCCTCCTGGTAGGAGATATTCCAGAAGCGTACACAGGATGCCCAACATCATAATAGGCTCAATAAGCCATATCAGGAGAATGTTGCTTAGAAAAGATAGCGGGGCGTACTCACGAAATACTAAAAAAGTGATA
>PFEE01000025.1:0-15372 GCA_002793745.1 Candidatus Roizmanbacteria bacterium CG10_big_fil_rev_8_21_14_0_10_45_7
GTGGTTTATATATAAGACGGTTGCGGTAGTCACGCACTTCGCGAATAGCAATGGGCGCAGTGCTTGTGCCCGCGTTAGCGAGCGATGTGTAGGCCGTTGCCAGATCAATGAGCCGCACGTCTCCTCCACCCAGTACCAGTGATAATCCAACGTTACGCATGGTTTCATCCGTGGGTTGAAGCGTGGTGAGTCCCGCGTCCGACAGTTTTTGGAGAAATGGACGAATACCAATCTGTGCCAGCAGTTTCACCGCTGGAACGTTCAGCGAACTGCCGAGTGAAAAACGAAACTGTACCGGCCCGCGATACTTGCCATCATAGTTTTCCGGCTTATACGGCTTTTCGGTTTCGCTACCCGAGAAAAATTCGGTTGGCACGTCCATGAGGATAGACGCGGGAGTATAGTTATTTTCAAACGCGAGTGCGTACATAAATGGCTTAAGCGCCGATCCGGGTTGACGTTGGGCCGTAGTTACATTAAATTTGCCAAAATCTTCGTTGTTGTAGTCAAGCGAGCCAACCATGGCCAGTATTTCACCCGTTTTTGGATCCATGGCTACCAGTGCACCATTGGTTAAATTAAGGCCTTTTGCTTTTACGACCTCATCTTTTACTATTTTTTCTGCCTGTTTCTGCAAATCAAGGTCGAGCGTTGTTTTAATAACCAGACCCTTTTGCAGCAGCGCATCATTTGCCAGCACCTTATCGAGTTGGTCTTTAACATAAAACACAAAGTGTCCGGCTTGAATAGCGCTGCCCTTGCCGACAAACTTAACCTGAGGAAGCTGAGCAACCAGCTCTTTCTCAGTCTCCTTGGTAATGTAGTTGTCTTCACGAAGGCGGCGCAAGACCTGTTCGGTACGGTGAATATACGCGTCTTTCTCACCAATAAAGGGAGAGTATATAGAGGGATTTTGGGGCAAGCCAGCCAGAATAGCTGACTGTAATAGGGTTAACTGAGATGGTTTTTTGTCAAAATAAAATTGAGCAGCAGAGCCTACTCCCCAGGTAGTGCCACCATAGGGTGTTTGATTGAAATACATTTCAAGAATCTGTTCCTTGGTATACCGGCGCTCCAGCTCAATTGCCAAAATAAACTCTTTTAATTTACGAATAACACTTTTTTCTGGGGTAAGCAGTGTATTCTTAATAAGCTGTTGGTTGAGTGTAGAACCTCCCTCCGCTTTACCTAGGAATATATCACGGAGCAAAGCGCGAAATATACCGCCGATTGAAAATCCTCCATGCTTAAAGAAATCCTTGTCTTCGACTGAGATGGTTGCCTGTATTAGGTCCTTGGGCAATTCCTGATAGGTTATGGGAACTATATTTTTATCCTGAAATACTTCATAGATAACCTTGTCGTTGCGGTCCAGAATCGTCGTGCTGTATTTCGCGTTAGTAATAATGCTGTCGGGAGTTGGCAAATCTTTAGTTATCCAAAACAAGAGGCCTAAAAAAAGAATAATGCATGAGGCAATAGCAATGGCGATACTTTTTGGAGTAAACCGTATTGACTTAAAAGAGAGAGAAAGATGTTTTCGGCGTGAGCCAACTGCCCCATAATCTTTCATACGAATATGATACACTAATCCTGCAATGAAGTCAGCGACCAAAATCATATTAATGATAGTGCTTGCGCTGTTATTGTTATCATCAATACTTCCCTATTTTATTTTTTGATTGATGCATGCTCTCGCTTGAGAACAGTATTGTCAGCATACGCAGTGTTGGTCCTTCGTTACAGCTGTCCCTCAACAAGAAAGAAATTGAAACAGTAGGTGATCTAACCCGTTATTATCCACTGAGATACCTCGATATCCATGAACACGTGCCCATCTCTGCCCTCAGGGCTGGCATGCTGGCCACTATTGTAGTGACCGTATATAGCGGCTACTCCCGTCGCGCGAAATCAGGCAGGACCTCGATCCAGCAATTTACCGCAGAGGATGAGACCGGAAAAATACAAATTACCTTTTTTAATCAGCCTTTCTTAATCAAACAGTTTAAAAAAAATGAACAGTATCTGTTTTATGGAACCGCGTCTTTCTTTGGTCGATCTTTGACCTTTAACCCCCGTGAATACCTGCACATTGAAGATGGATCGGAGACTGCTACGGGGGTGTTGCCCCTGTACTCTGCTATTCCCCACCATTCGCAACGTTTTATACGAAAATTGATACACAACCTTTTGCCCGAAATTGATGCAGAGGAGTTGGCTGAACCGCTTCCAGAGGCTCTAGTGAACAAACGTTCACTACTAAATCCTTTACAAACTATCCATGCCCTGCATGAGCCGGAAAGTATTGAACAGACGCAACAAGGACGCAGGCGTTTAGTGTACGATGAGCTTTTAAGCTATGTGCTTCCCTACCAAAAATTGGCAGTTGAATACCAAAAGAAAAAAGCCATTCAATTGAAAACCCAGGTTATTGACACTATTCAAACCCTGCTTCCCTTTACGCTTACTAAAGACCAGCGACAATCGTTGATTGAACTAAAAAACGACTTACAAAAAAAATCTCCGATGAAACGCATGCTTATTGGAGAGGTAGGAAGCGGAAAAACCATTATAGCTGCCAGTGCCCTTTTTGCTGCGGCCTCAAGCAACCGTCAGGCTATACTGCTCGCGCCTACTGAAGTGCTTGCCCAGCAACACGCCCTGACGATTAAAAAGCTTTTTTCATCTCTGAACAAAAGCGTTATGCTTATGACCGGTTCAAGCAAAGAGATGGTGCTTGGGGCACAGTCAAAAAAGCCCTCAATTATTATTGCCACTCATGCCATTTTGTATAGCGATATTGATATAGAAAACTGCGCCTGTGTGGTAGTGGATGAACAGCACAAGTTTGGTGTACAGCAGCGCGACAGCCTTATGGAACGGGCCGGAGGAGCCAATATCACGCCTCACCTTCTTATGCTTTCAGCAACACCGATTCCCCGATCTCTGGCGCTGAGCATGTATGGTGGCGTTTCACTTTCATGGTTAACTACCATGCCCGCAAACCGCAAACCGGTTATTACCCGCGTTATAACGCCCGAAAAAAGGGCAGACTTATATACATGGCTTGAGAAACAGCTTGCTGCAGGCAAACAGGCGTTTGTGGTGTGCCCCGCTATTGAGGAAGATGAAGAAAACAGCGACGCCTCGTCAGTTGAGCAGGTAGTTGCGCGTTTACAAAAACGTTTTCCCGATACACCTATTGATCTGCTGTATAGTAATCTTCAGGATAAAAACTCAATATTAAGCAAATTTAGAGATAAAAAAACACAAATACTGGTATGCACCACGGTTATTGAGGTGGGAATCGACATACCTGACGCTACCATTATGATTATTGAGGAGGCGGATATGTTTGGACTCGCTCAGCTTCATCAGCTGCGGGGACGGGTGGGTCGTAATGAAAAACAAGGTTACTGTATTGCGCTGTACGCACCCAAGGAATCATCTGACGCTGATAAGCGACTAAGCTATTTCCAAAACGAGCTTAATGGCTTTACTATTGCAGAGTACGACCTGAAGCTGCGCGGACCCGGAAGTATTGTGGGATATAGTCAATCGGGCTTTCCATTCCGTTATGCTAAAGACCATTTATCGCTCTCTACTTTTAAGGAAATTCATAGTGATATTCAAGAACTTCTTGCAATCGACCCCCATTTCACCTATAATTCGGTTACATTACCCCAATTGAAGCAGAGCGAGGTAACGCATTTACATTAAACATAACACATGGCAGCTTTACCAAAACGAAGATCATCAACGGCACGCAAAGGTGCGCGACTTAACTCACGCTCCAAGCGCATTCCTCATGTGGTTACCTGCAAAGAGTGCGGCGCAAAAAAAGTAGCGCATCACCTATGCACGTCGTGCGGGAAGTAATCGCATGAAAAAAGAGCTTGACCCTCGACATGTATTTCGCAAAGGCATTATCCAGGCGCTCTACAGCAAGACATTTGAGCATACCACTGTTCCACCACTTTCAGCAAAACAAAAAGCTATCTGCAAGGATATTGAACAACAACAGGAGGAAATTAATACGATTATTGACACCTATGCCACTACCTTTGATCATACTAAAATGGCAAAAGTTGATTACGCTATTTTGCAGCAGGGAGTGTATGAATTGCTCTTTACAGATAAACCTGAACCATATAAAGTAGTAATAGATGAGGCTGTTGAGTTGGCAAAGGAATATGGATCTGACAGTTCCTCAAAATTAGTAAACGGTATTCTGGCAAAAGCCTATAGCGATCATGCAACCAGTGAAAAATAAACAAGAACTGCTCTCCGCCTTGGGCTTTTCAAGCCCTGAGAGTATACTGTGCCAACAGGCCCTTACCCATTCTTCCTATGTAAATGAACATCCCGAGGAAGCCTCCTATGAGCGCCTTGAATTCTTAGGAGATGCGGTGTTGTCACTCGTTTCATCGACCTACCTGTTTACCAACTACCCTGAATTTCCCGAAGGGATTCTGACTGATATGCGGGCCGCACTGGTTCGCACCGAAAAATTGGCAGAGATCGCCTTAGAGTTGCAGCTGGGAACCTATGGACGGTTTTCGAAGGGTGAGGAACATAACCATGGTGGTAAAAATGAAAACATATTAGCTGACATATTAGAGGCCTTACTGGGAGCCTTGTACTTGGAGGAAGGATATAGTTCTGTTAATGCACTTTTTATGAAGTATTTTGTACCTCATCTTTCAGTTATTTTAGAGACAAAGTCATATCGTGATCCTAAAACTCAATTTCAGGAAATCGTGCAGCAAAAGATGAAAATAACCCCGACCTATCAATTGGTTAAGGAAAACAGAGAGCTTGATGAACAGGCATTTACCGTCGCTGTTTATGTTGCCGGCAAATCACTGGCCATTGGGACCGGTAAAACAAAAAAAGCGGCAGAGAGCACTGCTGCAGCAAAAGCCATTGGCATTTTAGACAAAAAATGATACTATATAGCCCATGTCAGTAAAAATACGATTAATGCGCATCGGTAAACGGCATGATCCTAAATACCGGATTATTGTTATTGATGAGCGCAAAAAAAGAAACTCACACTATATTGAGCAGATTGGGTTTTATGACCCTATGAAGAATCCAGCAGAGCTTACCTTTCATAAAGAAAAGCTTTCTGAATGGACAAAAAAAGGGGCGCAATTATCCGAAGGGCTACGAAAGCTTATCTAAACGGATTATCCTTTGATTCGTATACATCATTAACTTTCCCCTCGGCACTTGATATAGGATTTTTATTAACATCTAGTATCTTATTAAGCATAGCGCGTTCTTTTTCTGTTAATTCATTAATGGCGAGATTATCCAGATTAACCACTGGCTCATAGGAGTAAATCTCGGCGCCAACACTAATGGTATCGTTGCGCAACGTTGTTATATTAACATTCTTTACCACCAGCAAACGGCCGGTAATATATTTATATTTTTCAAGAAAGGTAAGAAATTCTTCAAATGATATATCGCCCAGTAGATTAACATCTTTTTTTTCAATTGTCCCTTTGCTACCTGGTTTTTTCTCAAGCACAATGGTTCCCACCCGCAAGTTTGCTTTCTTGGCTATATTGTCGACAAAAATAAGGGTAGAGTACAAATCAAGCTCACTGGGCATAAAGGCATTTATCTCACGGCTTGAATTAGCAACAGTTGTAATCGTGTTTTGGTTCACCATTTGAGATTTACGCTTAATGTCATTCAGCTGAGTTTGCTTGAGGGCGATATCCTGGGATGTTTTAGCATAGGCACCATACAGTTGAAACCCTATTAAGCCACTCGACAGTAAAAACACCCCCATAAACATAAGGTAATAGCGCAGTCGAATAACAATGCGCTTGATTGACTTGTAGTCCAGATTACTTTTCATTAAATTCTGGTGAAAACTTCATCGTAAATTCAACTCTGAAATATCGGGTCGTTTCCCGTCCTTGTCTTCGGTCAGTCGTAGAAATACCTTCGAGTGTCACTTGAGAAAAATTATTTTTCCCCTGTTCCTGCTCTATGCGCTGTATCACGTCATAGAGGTCGTCGGGATTTAAACTTAGGAGCGACACAACACAGGTACGATCAGAGGTAAAGTTCAGCGACTCAATTTCAACCGGAGACTGCCCTATGAGTTGTTCAATAGTATATCGGTATTGGTTCACGTAGTCGGGTGCGGTATCATATATTTCAGTAGCCTTTGATAATTTGCCGTAGGAAAAAGCAACCTCCGGGATTTTTTTTGACTCGGTAAACTCCTGCCTAATGAGGTTGTCGTAATCAATCGTAAGCTGAGTGAGTGTTTGATAAAGGCGGTTATTGAGTATAAAAAAAATAACTAGTCCTACAAACAGCAACGCCGGTATAACAATCGAGACAATCTTTAGCTGTTCAGTTAATTGAGCAACTTTGCGGTACCGGTCACTTTTTTTGATGAGATTAATTGAGATTACAGACATGTTGATACGGCAGCAACGAATGGATCGACCTTTTTAGGTTCTATCGCCACTGAGTAGGTAATATGAAGCGCTTTAGCCAATGCCTCAAAGGTAAAAATCTCTGGGGCAGGCATTTGGTTTGATGGAAAAGCATCACATAATGACTGTAATGAAGAAGCATACTCACCTACCAGTAGAAGCGACTGAGGCATAAGGTTAAGTCGTTCAAACGTGCTCGTCATTACTTTAATTAACTCTTTTGAAAACTCATCAAACAGCATTCCCAATAGTTTTTTTTGCTGTGTGTCCTCGCCAACTTGAGGCTTGGCAAAGAGTGCGGCGGCTTCCTGAGGAAGCATGTTGGCATAATTTTGAATACCGTGAACAAAAAAGGTAGAGCCGATGTTAATGGTATAGGTCATAATAACTAGGTTATTTTTGGTATTCACCACTGATATCTGGGTTGAACGGTCCTCCATATTCATAAGCACGACAAATTCCTTAAGAATGAAGTGATTTTTATGGAATAATGCCTTGAACAGGCTGCTTGACGCTGACTCAAGTGATGTTGGATATAAACCTATGTCAAGAATGAAATTTTCTATTCCTTTAATCACATCCTGCAAACTGACGAGGACTAACACGGACATAGCATTTTTTTGTTTATCCGAGGCTATAATCTGATAATCATAGCTTGCCTTACTGAGCGGATACGGTATAAATTCATCGGCCTGCAGTTCTATGGCTGACACAATTTCCTTGTCGGTAATGATGGGTAGATTAAGAATTTGCATTGATGCAAGGTAATCCGGTATAACAAAATATGCTTCGCGGTCGCCAAACCCCTCCTTTGTTAACGTATCTCGTATAATATTGCGCTCCTTAACCAGCTCCTCAGTGGGAGCCTTATCAATTGAGTCATAAAAATTGGGAGAGGGCATCGGCACACTCAACATCTTAGAAAGCTGATATCCGCTTGCCGTGTCAGTCATATCCGCAAACGTTATAATTTTCTGTTCAATAATAATACCGACTTTGCGTGCCATAAAATCAGTATATATAAATTACTTGCGCAATGTGACGAAAAATGAGTAAACCAATGATTGTGGACGTACAATGTCGGTTTGAGGCGCATACGTAAGCCTGTAACTCACCTGCACCAGCTCGGGACTGATATAGCGCAATATCGGAGTAGATGCATCTATGGTACTGGTTTCAATAGGAAAGTAGGCGGTGGCATCACGAACCATAAGAGGAGTTGAGACATCTTCATCGTAGCGGTAAAGGTCAGATCCGCGTACATCATAACCGAATATCTCTGATGACCCTGATAAATCACCTCCCTGGAAACAGACATTATTGGTGTAGAACAAACCCAGTGAACTTTCACAGTTGGGAGGTTCTGAACTATCCAGGACGGCGCCCGCCTCGTTGCGTACGGTTGAGATGATGGTGGCACGAATACGGTCACCCTCTTTTTTTACCTTGGATAGGGAGCTTGATTCTATTTGTGTACGAATAAGTAAAAAAAATAACGTAAAAACCGTTGGAATAACCAACATGATAATTGCCACCACAATGATCATTTCAACAAATGAAAACCCTCTTTGATTTTGTTTTGGTAGGGGTATCATTGGCTCGATAAAAACATATAGGTGGTTACATTTTGTTTTGCATTATTACTATACCAGGAGGTCGTAATAGTTACTTCTACGCGATTATTAATCGCACTTTCTGCAAGACCTGCACAACGCTGCAAATTTCCTCCCAACGTGTAGTTACAGGCATTACAGGAAGCTACTTCGGGAGGCCATTCATCGGGATCAAGGCACGTTTGGTTATTGGCTATATCTATATCATTAAAACAATAATACCGCGTCAGCGTCTCTTCTAAACTGCTCCCCGCATGATCAGTGAGGTCACCGAGGTAGCACACATCACGTCTGAAACGCATCCACTCGGCCAATTCGGTTGGGTAATGTGACGCAAGCGTGCGATTCCGGGAGTCATTAAGTGCGCTAATAGCGTATGAGACGGCACCGATGGTTATGACCAATACCGTGGTAATCAGAGAAATAAAAATAAGCAGCTCAATAAGGGTAAAGCCGCACATTGATGAACCTTTACGGGCATGATTCGCTGGGGTCATATTGGCGAATATCTCCCGTTGTTTGTACTACTATTTTAATATAGGACCGTGTTAAGCCGCTGATCGATGAACGGACACAAATGGTAGCAGTGCTCGTTGGAAGGCCGCTCCGTTTTTGAAACAATACCTCTACAGCAGGCGTTGAAATAGTAACGCCTTTGTAATTTTTAGTTATGGGTACTGAAGAATACGTAAAGTCCCCGTTGGTGCAGCTTCCCTTAATATTAATTGAGTATTCACCCCCTGATTCAAAAAAAACGACCTTACTGCCCAAAAAATTAGTATATTTGGTAAATTCATCTCCGGTGCACTGGCTTGCCACGGCATTGCTTTGTGCTCTCGTTTGAGCTTCTTCAAGGGTTAATCGAACTTCTGAAGCTGCGGCACGCAATGTTTCAATCGACTGCTGCAGGTATAGATTGGGAATAGCCACCAATACAATACTCATAATGGCCAATACAATCAGCAGTTCAATAAACGTAAATCCTTGAAGTCGCTTCACTGTTCACCTAACGGGCTCAATTGGTAATTGCACACCCCTGCGGTTCCACAGTTTTGACCTGCACAATCACTGGCTGGGAGAGTACCCGGTAATTCCTTTGAGGCGCATAACGCGTAGCTTGCCTGGCCCTGTGCGGTCGTAACGGGAAGGTATACATATTGCCGTACCGGTACCGGATCGGTTGGAATGGCATTAAGATATCCTGATGGAACAATGGGGCTTAGATTTGCAGGATAGGCACCATTTTGTGAACGGTACGACTCAAGGGCAGTGCGAACTGATTGCAGATCTGCGATACGCCTTCCGTCCCGAGCCTGTTTATTAAGCGTGGTATATGACTGAACGCCAATGGCGATAAGAATGCCCATAATGCCAATCACCACGAGCAATTCTAATAAGGTAAAGCCGGCAGAATGTCTAAGACGTTTCATTGTTGGTTATTTAAACAATATTGTGAATTATTTTGCAACGTTGCGCAAACGGTATATTCATTGCCATTAAGTGTGTATACGTAGGGTGTTGCGCTTCTGGGATCTACGGGAACATTGGTTGCAATAACAACCGTTGGCTGGCTGCAAAAGACGGGCGCACGAACAGAGACTCCGCTCTGTGCGGTAGGATAGGCGTTACCACAAAGACTATAATATTGTTCGAGGCTTTTTTGAATAAAAGCAACATCCTCACGACGTTTAGCGTCTTGCGCATTACGTTGCGCCGCAGAAAAACTGACAGTACCTATACCAATCAATACCCCAATCACGCTTAGTACGACCAGCATTTCTATCAGCGTAAACCCGTTCGGTACGTTTTTTTTCATATTACGGCTCAGTGGTATAAAAAAATAATGGCGTAGGGGTTACATCAGTCGATTCGCAGGTGCCCCACCCTGCAGCCGGTGACGGAGCAATATCATTATCAGCTATATTTTCAAGACATCCGCCCAAAAAGTAGGTATCACTTGATACTTGAGTATACCGATAATGGTATTGTTCCTGATTTACATCATACAGCGGATCCTTGGGCACTTTTTTCATATAGGTTACCCCTCCGTCTGCCCAAGCCGTTCCTGCTGCCGGCAGCGATCCGGTAGGGTATGATTGCGGAGTCTGATTTGAACGATACAGCTCCAGTGCCTGTTGTATTGCGCGAACATCAGCTTTTCTTCTTCGATCGCGCGCTTGCTTGCGTGCATCATTAAAATTGGGTAACAGCATTGCCAGTAAAATCGACAATACCGATATAACAATCAACAACTCAATAAGCGTTAAGCCTTTTCTTTTTTTCATTTTCCCGGACTTTCAATGGGTAACCAACAATGATTATTGCATGATGTTCCGCAGTTTATACCTTCATCAGTAATCTCAGTATAATCATCTCTGCTTTCAGGGTCTTCAATGCATGCGTATAAGGTATATGACTGTCGTGAATCATCAACATCATATACGTAGTTGTATCCGGTAGGTTTTGGGTCTAATGGAACTTTTTGCATATATACTTTTCCGCTTGAATCCTTTAATGAATCACCAAATACAATTCCTCCTGGGTATGACTCATTATCAGTATAGTACATTTCCAACGAATTGCGAATTTGATCAAGATCTTGCTTCCGGCGTGAATCACGCGTGTGAGGCGAAATATTACGAACCGAAAATAAAATAAGGGTAGCCAGCACTCCCAATAACGCAATAACCATCAGAAGCTCAATTAAGGTAAACCCTCGACTTCGTGTTAGTTGCATGTTGTTGCGTTGCACCATTCCGGTACACAAAAAACTTGTCGTTTCGATTGACAGTTAGCGTCTGCATCGCTGCACAAGGCACAGGAATCGCTCACACAATAAAAGCTTGAATCAGTAGGGCAATAGGTAGTTGATCGCATATAGTCTAAAGAAGAATATACCGCATAATTATAAAAAGTGGAAGAAAGCTCTGTGGGAGATGTGAAGTATGAGCAACCTCCGGAACACCCCACCGATTCAATTGCAGGATCGGTACGTTCATCAAGGTTGACAAAAAAAACAAAATCCTGCTGATTGTTATACGGAAAATAGATATAAGGGTTACCGGTATCGTCAGCTGGGCTGCACGGTAACACATGGGCAAACGAGCGTATTGAACTGTCTATATATTTATCCCCACATACATAGGCAATAATGCCATTGTTCCAGTATCCCAGCTCATCGAGTGATGGGTAGCGGGCTTTCTGGCGGTAAAAAACTTCAATCACATTACGCAATTCCTTAAGATCTGCTTTTTTTTTAGTGTCGGTTAAAAACTGCAAACGTCCCATATAGTTAGCCAAGGGAAATATAGAAGCCAACACGATCATGATAATAAACGTTATCATGATCTCCATTAAGGTAAAGCCGTTATGGCGTTTTTGTGTATTCATACCATATCATCGTTATTAATCCTACAATTAAAAACGGCCCAAAGCTAATAGTACTTTTCATACCGACTTTTTTTGCTAGCAGTAGGTATCCTGCAACCAACCCTCCGGTAAGGACACTAATATATAAGGCAAACAGTAATGAGGGAAGCGAAAGCAAATACCCCATGACAAAAGCCAGTTTTACGTCACCAAAGCCCATGGCTGCTCCATGAGATAGGACGTATATGAGTAAAAACAACATTAAAGAGAATGAGGCTGTAGCAAGCCCTAACGGTAATTGTTGTTGATTAAGCAGTAAGCCGCATATAAAAAGAACGACAACTGCCCAATCGGGAATAGTCATATATTTAATATCGGATAGCAGTATGCCCAAAGACGCAAAACCAATCAGTATAAATATCACAGTCAACAGCAGATCTCCATGGGCCAAATAGAGGTATGAGATGACAAAAATACCCGCACTTGCCAACTCAACAGTTGGATATTGAAAACTAAGTTTCGCCTTACAGGTATTGCACTTTCCCCCTTGGATTACATACGACAGCACCGGTATAAGCTCATACCAGTGTAGGGTATGGTTACAGCTATCGCAGTGCGATCTTCCCTGTATCGACTCATGATGCTCAGACCGGTCAACCAATACATTTAAAAAAGATCCACACGAGGCCCCCATAATACCTATCCATCCTGTTATAATGGCCGTCATGTATCATATGATACACAAATTTGTTGCCTCCCATATACGTCTTAACATCTTGCTGTGGATTTTGGCTTTTTTGTTTTTTATACGGCTTTTTGTACCTGAAATTCGTATTTTTTACATTCCTGACTACGCAATCTCCGATTTATTTAATGTCAATTATGCGCTTAAGGATTATTTGTCCCAAACGCTTAAAGCAAATTCGCTTCCCTTTATTTCACCACTTGAGTCGCATGGCTATCCGCTACTTGCTGAAAGTCAAATAGGCGCACTTAACCTACTGAACCTGCTCTTGTATCGGTTCTTGCCTCCTGCGCTGGCATTCAACCTTACCTATCCGGTTTCTTTGGGCATACTGGGAACCGGGATGTATCTGCTGACCGGCCTGTTTTCTAGGCGGAAAGATATAGCATTTTTTTGTGCAGTCACCTATATGTTTTCGGGTATTGTATTGTACGAAATGGTGCATCAAGGCATCTTTCAGGCCATAGCACTCATACCCATTATTACCTATTTCTTATTTGTTGGTATACGAAACAATAGCACCAAATACATGGTATTAGCAGGCTTTATGGCCGCACAGCAGTTCTTGTTTGGTCATTTTTTTGTAAGCATGGCTCAACAGTTGCTGGTACTGGTCTGTTTCTTGTACTTGCTTTTTAAAAAAAAGCGTGACGTACAACGGCTGATTATTCCTTTTTTTTGGTACGGGCTGGTATTTATACTTATTTCGTTACCACAGCTTGTTCAATCAGCAATTTTTACCCTTGAAAGCAGCCGTCAAGGTGCCATTACGCGCGGCATGTTTCCTCCTGAACTCATTTTATCACTCTTTACCCCGTTTCCCTTTGGAAGTATGCTTACCAACCCCCATGTAGCAGACCAATTTGGTGCCTACAATGCTTCACCATGGGAAGCAAATTTGTTTATGGGTTATGGAGCACTTCTCATTGCCTTTACTGTTGTGGTTTCATATGCTCGTAAAAGAATTGCTGTTGCGCTGCCGCCTCTTCTGGTTGCGCTTTTAATTGTATTTTTTGTCTTTATGCTGGGAGATGTTCCCATTTTAAAAAGCCTTACCCGGATCGGCGCTTTTAATTCGGTACGCAGCATTTACCGTATGGGTATCTTTGTTATGTTCATACTCTCACTTCTCTTTGGTATATTTACGGAAAAAATTCAAATATCAAAACAAATCATTTTCATAGCAATTGTGCTGCAAATAGCTGGAGCGTTTTACCACTTCTATAATTATTTTCCAGTTATATCAGTACAGACCGTCTACCAAACCCCACTGATACAATCATACTTAGATTCTAATGATTCAATAGTCGGTGTTGGTTTTGGAAGAATGTATAAGCAAAAACTCATCAACCAGGGGTATGAACGGGTTAATGAATATTTGCCCTTAAACAATGCGCTTGAACCCCATACTCAGCTTATCCATGGTGTCTCACGTTGTGATGGGTTTTACTATTCACTCTATAACCCAACCCGGCTGCAATTTTTTATTTCAAATATTTACGTTGACTCAACGCTGGGAATGCAAAAAAAAATCGACAGAAGAATAGAGTCGTTCCTTCAACTAATGGGATGTACTGTGGTAGCAGCACCATACCCACTTACCTATAATAAGCCGTATGTCGTACGTCAAAACCTCTATCTTTATACCGTGCCTCATGTACCACCCGAGTTTTTACTTACGCGCAATGTCGAGTTGGTTCTGTATGAACAGGATCTTCTGAGAAAGCTGGGAAACGGGCAATACAATCCATCCACGATCTACCTGTTTTCTCCCTTATCAATTAGTCCATCAACTAAAAAAGGCGATAAAACATTAACGATAGTTTCAAACACCGCGCAGGTTATTCGGTTTAGTACACAATCGACAACCGATCAATTTCTCTATGCGAGAAGACTGCTTTATCCCGGATGGCATGCCTATCTTGACACTAACCGTGAAATTCCCATACACCGCGCAAACATTCTTTATATGGGAGTAAACGTTCCTAGGGGCAAACACTCAATAGATTTTATATACCAACCTCCGTACTGGACAATAAGCGTAGTTGGATCAATCGCTGGATATATTATGGTGCTTCTGTTTGCTGTGTTTTCTCGTACACCGAGTTCCAATAAGAAAATTGTTTCGGATCTTTTAAACAAGTAGCGTAAAGCCTGGACAGAGCAAAGGCTGCCTTTACTCCTTTAGTTGCCTGATAGTAGTTAAGTAGTACTGTTTCTGCTTCACGGCACCGATTAATTTTTATAAGGCTGAGAGCATAGAGCGAGACTATGTCATCGTCCTGACTATTCATCCGGTAAGCTCTTGACAGCACATAAGCGGTACTGGCAATGTTATTACTGGCAAAGTGGGCCTCACCAATATCAAACAAAGCACGTGAGTAGCGCTCTTGTATGACCCGGTAAAAATAAAAGGGATACTTGTGTCCCGTAATCGTTTGTTCGCTTGCCAATGGTAAGTTCAGTTCCGATACTCTACTGGCAGGAACCGCCTGAATAAGCAATTTTCCCTCATCCTCCTTGGGTAGAATAGAAACATAGGCTAGGTATTGTCGATACGAAAATCCTTCAGGAGGGCTTTGAATATTGGTAAGTACCGGCCTACCTTTTTTTAACACATGTTTTATAAAACTAGCAAAAAAGGCACTTTTGGTTGCTGCAGTATACTCAAGCTCTGGGAGTTGTTTTAACGTATTGGCATACGCACCATCATCCATGGGGCCGCTGGGCAGCAGCAGCACATCTTTACGATAACCCAGCACATACCGAACATACTGCATGGGAAACAAGTCAAAGTCACCCGTCATAATAACAACCGCATCTTTGGGAGCCATAGAAAGGAGCGTACGAGCGTGATCTTCAAATACTGGTGTCTTAAGTAGTGTTGCCAAGGCCGTTGATGAGCGAAACAGCAAGAGTAGTGGGGTTATGATCAAAATAACCGTAAACAGCCCGCGGATAAGCAGAGTACGGGCTATCAATGAGCGCAGATAGTGGGTATGCTGCATATATGACTCAAGAACCAGATAACCAACCGCGAAGATGGATGGGATAAATATATACGAGAACAAATAGTATCGCTCAATAATACCCAGCGCATTATCCAGCTTGAGATTAGCGTCTATATAAAAAGCTAGGAGCGGGCCGTACAGCATAATATTGCATGCGTAAAATGCGC
>PFEE01000025.1:15389-20843 GCA_002793745.1 Candidatus Roizmanbacteria bacterium CG10_big_fil_rev_8_21_14_0_10_45_7
AGAGGTATATACCTGCAGGAATGAACAACAATAACAGTGCGGAATAATGCAGCCACAGATGCTGCAGATAGATACTGACATTTCCCAACTTACTGACCACCGATTGAAACCCTGCTCCAGTATTCACAATACCGTACTGCAATCGGAATATATTTCTCATCAACCCCCACCACGTGTGTTCTTCCCAATACAGCCGAGGATCAGCGTGAGTCATCAAAAACCATATAAGGTACGGTGCCAGTCCTAAAAGGATAAAGCTACCGAGCATAACAACATGCTTCTTAACAAATTGCAGTACCATTTTTCGTTTTTTCCAAAAAAGAACCACATAGATGCCCAATGACAGAGCAAGAATATAGTGGTGAAAAATACCCAGTAAGCAGAAAAACCAGAACACGAAAAAGTAGCAATAGTGACTAGTTTCCTATTGGGAGAATATATACGAGTGAGCGTTGCATACGTCAAACGATAGGTTAGATAGATAGTACCTAGTGCAAATACCAAAGAAACCAGTGATGCTCGCAGCGCAATTGACCCAAATGGTAACAAAAAAAATAACTTCAAAAAAAGGGTATAAAGCGGAAACCCTGGTGGGTGAGCGACTGTGTTAAGCCATGCAGCGGATACCAAGTCTCCGGCATCCGCTGCCCAAATATAAGGATACAGTTTTCAGTTTTTCTTAATTGATCAGTACAAGCACCAGTAACAAGGTCCTGCTCCACCGTGTACCTGGCAGGTACCTGCTGTGGTTGATGCATCAGTGCTTGGGTTACCTGACGCATCCAAATCTACACTAGTAAACTTAACGTTCCGGTCAGCGTTTAGAAATGAGTTTGACTGCGGTGAAAAGCACACCATTAATTTAGACTCACCCTGCCGCGCAACATAAATCTTGTCTAGTTGATCTTCAGCAAGCTCTACGAAGTTTTGCTTAAGCTCGCTTGAAGCAACCAATCCGGTTATAATATCATTCGGATCACCTTTTCCAATTTGTACTCCCGACTCGTTTATAAACACGGTTGCCCATTGGGATGGCCAACCATTTCGTTGTGCGTAATAGCGGATTGCCGCGTTATAAAATTCCTGAGAGGTATTTCGCACACCCGTGTCTGTTGCTTTCTTAAATTGCTCAAACGGATCGATTGCGGCAAGTAAAGCAACTGCTAATGTCCCCAAGAGAGCGATAACGATAAGCAACTCAATAAGCGTAAATCCCGATTTATTTATTGTCATATCTATCAAGTTAATTCATTTGTACATTTTTGTCAAGAGTCTTTATAATGATTTTTATGAGCGCATATTCTATTAGCAGGTTTCTTGAGTATTTTGAAAAAAATAACCTGCTTAACGCCAAAACCCTTAACGAAATCAAGATAGATGCGCTTAAAAATGCCATTCCGGTAGAGGAATATCTTACCAAGCGTTCGTTGACAACACCTGAAAACATCATGCAGGCAAAGGCGTATGCCATGCAGGTCCAACTGATTAAGTTGGATAGTATAGCCGCGTCTCCCCAGGCGCTATCGCATATATCCGAGGGTATTGCCCGCCAGTATGCCATATTTCCATTTGAATACGACCAAAAAAACTCAATTATTAAAATAGCCAGCAGCGATCCGCTTAATCTTGAAACCATCAGTTTTTTGGAGAAAAAAACCGGCAAAACCATTGTTCCTTTTTTTGCTGATCCACGTGAAATTGAGGAGGCTATCAATATTCAGTATCAACAAAGTATATCCCCCACGGTAACCAGTGCTCTTGAAGAATTTGGCGGACAAAAAAAACGGGAAGAAAAAACTGCCCCGGGTATGAACGACCGAATGGTAAAAGAGCCTCCTATTTCAAAAATAGTTAATACTATGCTTGAATTTGCTGTGAAGGCACGCGCATCTGATATTCATGTTGAGCCGCAGGAAACACGAACGCGCATACGCTACCGTATTGACGGTATACTTAATGAAAAACTGGTGTTACCCAGTTCATTGCATGAATCGTTGGTATCGCGCATCAAGATACTTTCACAAATGCGTATAGACGAAAAACGTGTTCCTCAGGATGGACGTTTTACCTTTAAAATAGGCAATGAGGAAGTTGATTTACGTGTTTCTTCATTGCCAACGGTTCATGGCGAGAAGATTGTTATGCGTCTTCTTAAAAAGACCGGCGGTATTCCCTCGCTTCCCGATTTGGGATTGCAGGGGGTTCAGATGAAACATCTTGAATTGGCTATTACCAAACCCTACGGCATTATTCTCGTCACGGGCCCTACCGGTTCGGGTAAAACAACGACGCTGTATTCGGTGCTGTCACGACTTAACCAGTCTTCGGTAAATATTCTTACTTTGGAAGACCCGGTTGAATATGAAATTCCCGGCATTAACCAGGTACAGATTAACCCACAGGCGGGCTTGACATTCGCAAATGGATTGCGTTCTTTTTTGCGGCAGGACCCCAATATTATTCTGGTAGGAGAAATTCGTGACCAGGAAACCACTGCACTGGCCATTCAGGCTGCGCTTACCGGGCATTTGGTGTTTTCAACGTTGCATACTAATGACGCCTCTACCGCCATTCCCCGTTTGCTTGACTTAGGAGCAGAACCGTTTTTGATTGCCTCGGTATTAAATGCAGCACTAGGACAGCGTATCGTGCGAAGAGTGTGTCCAAATTGCAAGGAATCTTATGCTCCGGACGCCCTCCTTGATAAAAAAATTCGGGAAATGCTGGGTAACTTTCTTCCTCAGGAGTTCAAGGAAAAGTCGCTCTTGTTGTGGCGAGGAAAAGGCTGTGTAGAGTGCGGTAATACTGGATACTTTGGACGGGTCGGTATATTTGAAATTATAGTAACATCAAATGCCGTGAATAAACTGATACTGCAGCGGGCAAACGCAGAGGCTATTGAAAAACAGGCACAGGAAGAAGGTCTTATAACCATGAAACAGGATGGATTCCTAAAGGCCTTACGGGGCGAAACGACGATTGAGGAAATATTACGGGTTGCCGAGGATATGTAAGTAACTATATGGAACACAGTGTACAAAACGATCCATCAGAGTTGCTCAAAGAAATCATTGTCCGCACCGCAAGCGACCTACATATGAATGTGGGGTATCACCCTATGTTGCGCATTTACGGAAAACTATATCCTTTAATTGATTACCCAACCGTAACCGCATCCGACGTTAACCGTTTTTTTGTCAGTTTTACTACCAAAGAACAACAAGATACGTTTTACCTTAATAAAGAGCTTGATTTTAGTATTGCGTTTGACCAGTCTCGTTTCCGGGCAAATGCCTACTATGAGCGCGGCAACATGGCCGTCAGTCTTCGATCGGTTCCACAGCGCATTCCCACCATTGAAGAGTTAAATTTACCGTCGATCGTACATAAATTCTCACAGTACCATGACGGGCTTGTCCTTATTACCGGCCAAACCGGCGAAGGAAAATCAACCACACTGGCTTCATTATTAAATGAAATCAATATGACCAGAAACAGCCATATTGTAACGATCGAAGATCCCATTGAATTTGTCTATCCTATGGGCAAATCCATTATTTCGCAACGAGAAGTAAAACGTGATACGCATGCGTTTCCTAATGCACTGCGCGCCGTATTGCGGCAGGATCCCAATGTTATTGTCATTGGAGAAATGCGCGATTATGAAACGATATCAACCGTTATGACCTTGGCAGAAACCGGCCACTTAGTATTTTCGACACTGCATACCAGTACCGCTGCCCTTACCATTGACCGTATTCTTGATGTGTTTCCCGAAGAACAGCAAATTCAGGTGCGAAGCCAACTGTCTTCGGTACTGCGCGCTATTATCAGCCAGAAACTCATACCTAAGGCCGACGATTCGGGAAGAATTGTGTCTTGTGAAATACTGCTCAATAATTCAGCGGTTTCAGCACTGATCCGTGAAGGCAAAACGCATCAGATTGATAACGTCATTCAAACATCCAGCGAAGAAGGTATGATTCTGTTTGAAAAATACCTCCACGAGTTGGCATTGACAAAACAAATCAGCTACGAAAACGCACTTACCTATTCCTCCCGGCCTAAACTTATGGCAGAGTTGCTTAAATAACCATGTTGTTTGAGTACACTGTTTCAGACAAATCACACAGGATAAATAAGGGTACGTTTGAAGCCAGCACCAGTGCAGAGGCCATACGTCTTCTTAAGGATAAAGGGTATTTAATTGTGTCTATTCAGGAAAAACATACCGTAGCTGATTACTACTACCAGTATCTGGCCAAAAGTAAGCTCAAACTGAGTTTTGGCCAACTGGTGGATTTTACCCGGCAATTGGGTATCATGATTAACGCTGGATTAAGCATCGTTGACGCCCTCAGTATTATTATTCGTCAAAATCGTGACCCTCGCTATCACGGTATAGCCGTACGCATTCAGGACCGTATTAAAAGCGGAGGCAGTTTTTCGGATGGCCTTAAGGAGTTCCCCGATACCTTCCAAAATTTTTACGTTGCCCTTATCCGTGCCGGTGAATCGTCGGGTAAACTGGATGACGTGCTCATGCGCTTAGCTGAAAACCTTGAAAAATCGAGAGAGTTTCGGGGTAAAGTAGTCAACGCGCTTATCTACCCTATTATCGTTGTATTGGGTATGATGGTGGTTGCATTCGTATTAATGACATTTGTGTTGCCGCAGCTGCTTGATTTGTACAATAACTTTAATATTGATCTTCCGCTATCAACTCAGATTATTATTGCTATATCTCATTTTTCTCAACGCTACTGGCCCTTTATTATTGTGGGAACTATTGGAGCGGCTCTATACGCACGCGTACTGATTAAACGCGAAAAGGTGCGCAAACATATTGATGCCCTCACACTGCGCATTCCGGTATTTGGCAGAATTATTCAACAGTCGGTTTTGGTTGAATCAACCCGTACCCTTTCCATACTGCTTTCTTCAGGAGTGCCACTTCTGGAGGCACTCAGTATTGTAACCAATACATCAAATAATTTGGTATACCAGGAGGCATTTGGAAGTGTACAAAAAAATGTTGAACGGGGCGTTTCACTGGGAGACGCACTTATTGATGAAAATGTGTTTCCCGACATATTTGTGCAGATGACCGCGGTAGGAGAAAAAACCGGACAGCTCGATGATACCCTTATGCGCCTTTCTCGTTATTTTCAAATGGAAACAGAGCTGGCGGTCAAAGCAGCAACGACCTTAATTGAACCATTGGTGTTGGTGGTGCTGGGTATTGGTGTAGGATTCTTAGTTGTTTCCGTACTTACCCCGATTTATAATCTCACCAGTTCCTTTGGCGTTGCACGCTGAACAACACTATGGACATACTACAAACATCGGGATGGGAGGATTATGCATTGCTGGACTCAGGCAATGGCAAGCGCCTGGAGCGGTTTGGAACCGTTATAGTAGAACGTCCCGATCCCCAAGCCCTATGGCACCTGC
>PFEE01000054.1 GCA_002793745.1 Candidatus Roizmanbacteria bacterium CG10_big_fil_rev_8_21_14_0_10_45_7
AACCAGGGCATTTCACTACGCGCCGCTCTTTGTCTTTGCCAAACAGGGTAAGTAACCACAAATCAGGTGACTCAAACGGGCTTCCCATACTCATCCTATTCTGCAATTCCATACCGCACATGTAGTACGACACATCCTGGTTGCTGAGCCAAGATTCTATATCCTGTATCGAACCGGCGGCCAGTTGCTTACGCATTTCTGTACTTGTTTTTTGAGCGACATCACCCAAACCGGTACGCATGGCAACCAGAGTATAGTTTGCCACCAGTGCCCGTTTTCTTTCGGCTATCGCCTCATCTTCACTCATGGTGCCGGTTATAAGTGCTTCCCCGAGACGCAGATCCAACTCTACTAACGTATCGATAACATCTTGTGAGTGTTCAGACACAAGCCTGCACCGCCGGCCAACCTCTCCCACCCCGCTTTCATACAGTTCTTGCTTAATTCCTTCAGTAATTGCCTTCATATCGCTTGGTTTTACCGTAAATGGAGTGTTTAGTATATCCGTTGTGGTTAAACCCGATATATCTTGGTTAAACAGGCGTTGCACCAATTGCTGGACGCGCGGCAAGTTTGATCCTTCTGCAAGATATTCGGTGATCGTAAGTTTTTCTGTATTTTCATCAAATGATGGAATCCGTATTTTAAAGATCCTTTTCTTATCAAAATAGCCCAACTGCCGTACCTCATCAGGATTAATGGCATATGCCTCTTCAGGAAATGGTGAAATGGTTATAAACGATTGTTCACTGAAGCCATTGTGAGTTGCCAGCATATCCAGACTTTCCTGTTCTGCCAGTTCAGCCAGTCGTCGTTGATGTTCTATTTCAAGTACGGTCCGGCGGGATTGATCATGCTCATGCCGTATTCTTTGCCTCACTGAGGCAATACCGCGTCTCAAAGTATCACTTGCGGCCCCTAAACCGCTTACCACAAACTTCCCCTGCTCCCGGTTGTACTGAAGGATATAGGTGCTTTTACTTTCAGGATTAACCGCCTCCATAAGAGCGGTAAATTCCTGGGTGCGCATATACGGCAAAACCGACTCAACCTTGCCCTGTTCAAGCGCGGCACGGGCTATATTAATTTCTCCCACAAAAGGATCGGTATGCACCGGAAGGCTTTCTTGAAACGTAGTTGTTATGGGTGAGGGTACTCCCTCTGCGGTTATGGCATTCATGGTTTTTGGTTCCTGCTCGGGAACTATTTCCTACAATAGTAGGAAATGTCTAGAAGGGCATTCGGACTATAACCGCTGCGGCACAGTGATGGAATTGCACCACCTTCCCCCACGCGACAAAACTATACTCCCCTTGCTAAAAAAAAACAAGTGTGACAAAATCTGCTCATGCGTTGTCCGCACTGTGATACTATTTTCGAAGCCTACCATGCCGGCTCGGTTGGCGCCAATCGCTGTCCCCAGTGCCATGCCCTCTGGTTCAAAAATAATGATGTTCATTTTTTGAGTTATGATGAAGCAGCACAAATTGCAGACGATAACATTAGTGTTATTCTCAATAAACGGCTCTATCTTTGTCCCAACTGCAGCAGTGTGATGGAAAAAAATGAACTGGGATATCACTGCCCTCACTGTGGAGGCCAACTTACCAGTTCGGGATTACTCATGGCCGACAAAAAGAAACGAATTGAGGAATTGCAGGATGAACGGCCGGGGTTTAGCTTTAGCCAACTACGGGGAACGGTGATCATTGCTTCCGTAGCTATGCTCTTTTTTGTGAACTATGTTATTTTATCTCGACTTTCCACCCGATCGACGGTCAATACCGAAGCGTCAGGTATTGTTGAGTCAGTACACGTGCAGCATAAAAACGGGGGCGATATTCTGGTGCTGTTTACTACCCAAGATGCTTACCGCTCAAAGCTACTGGTTGAACAAGCAAAGGAACAAACGTTCTTCACTATAAGTGACACTCCTCAATTAGCTCATATGGTCAGCATTCCCTACGACCTACGGGACGCCCGTATGACCATTATCCTTATTGACCAAGAAGGCGCTGAAGCTCGAAGTGACGTAATGAATATACGGGAACTACTGTCTGCTGAAGGCCAATAACTGCTTCATTTTATATATCAAAACGTATATAAAGAATACTAAAAGCTTCATTTGACGTTTTATGCGCCAGGGCTGCCTCACTAAGCGGAACAGCCACTCGAGCCCCATTTTTCGTAAAAAAAGAGGTGCGCGTGGCGTAACTCCTGACAAAAAATCAAACGCTCCACCGACGCCGATTACCACTGTGTTTCTAAATAGCTCTCTGTGACGCTCTATCCACAATTCCTGCTGGGGTGAACCAAAGGCAACAAAAACTAAATGGGGCTTCAACAAGCTCACTATGCTAAAAATGGCATCATCCTCAGATTTTGTTTGATTAAAAATGTCGTTATAACCTTCGACCGCTATTATTTTTAATTCTTTTTGGTTCTGGCCGTAGCACTCTCTTACCTTGTCTGCTACTTTGCCTTTACCGCCGATTAAGCACACTGTCAAGCTATTTCGATAATTGGTCGTTAAGAGCCTTTCCATAAGGTCGACCCCTGGTACCCGGGGTACCCGTACCCCGAATAAGGTTTGGATTGCCACAACAACCCCAATACCATCAGCGATAACGAAATGGGCTTTTCTGACAGCCTCAATAAAACTTTTGTTCTCCAGTGCAATCATAACCGTTTCAGGATTGAGCGACATAACGTGCCTCATACCTGAACTAGGTGAATAACCCTTTTTAATTAACTCTAAGATATCGCTATAATCGGCAAAGTTGAGCTTGACTCCAAAAGCAGTTAATTCAGTCATATTGGTCTATTTTACTATAAGTTAAATACTTTTTATATATAAATCAAATTTATCAAAATATTGAACAACTTTATTATCTCAATATTTATATTCATTTTTCATAAACAGGGTTAAAATTTGATATAAAATATAGTTTTTACTCTAAGTTTAAATTTAGAAAAAATTTAGTTCTATTTTTTTAAAAATATAAATAT
>PFEE01000047.1 GCA_002793745.1 Candidatus Roizmanbacteria bacterium CG10_big_fil_rev_8_21_14_0_10_45_7
GTATACACGAGTTTGTGCTAAGAATCTAGATGCGCTTGCATTCCCTGCAGTACTATTGCAACAAACTGAGGCAGAGGAATACCCAGTTTTTCTTCACACAACCCAATCTGCTCACGGTCAACACCGGCGGCAAATGATTTTTGAGGAAATTTTTTGAGTACTGATTCAGTGGTCACAGCACTCAGTTTTTTTTCAGGGCGCACCAGCGCTGTGGCAACAATTAAACCGGTTAGCTCATCACAGGTATAGAGTGCCCACTCCATATTACTTTCAGGTGCTCGATATCCGTTATTGCGGTAATTATGAGTAAGCACCGTTTCTACAATACGCTCTTCAGTTTCGCCAGCCTGTTGCAGGTATTCAATCGTCTTTTTGGTGTGCGCATGGATATCTTCTCCCGTTTCCTCCCAGTCCGCATCATGGATCAGCCCTGCCCGTCCCCACAGCTCCTCATCTTCACCAAAATGCTGTGCCAGCGCGCCCATAGCAGCCTCAACGGCCAAGCAATGCTTCACCAGATTCTTGTTTTTGATATGGGTAGTTACAATATCCAGATACGTTTGGCGGCTCAGCATGGGGTTTGTTTATGACTCAGGGCGCAGTGCCGGAAACATGATAACTTCCTTGATATTAGGCTGATTGGTTAAAAACATGGTGAGGCGATCAATGCCAATACCCCAGCCCGCTGTAGGCGGCATGCCGTATTCAAGCGCACGGATATAGTCCTCATCCAGCATTTGAAATTCTTCAAGCCCACGAGCAGCCAGTCGTGTTTCTTCCTCCCAACGGGCACGCTGATCTTCCGGATCATTGAGCTCGTTATACGCATTAATAAATTCCTCACCGGCAATAAGGAGCTGAAAGCTGGCCGCTTTAGTCGGGTCAGTTTGACTGCGCTTGGCAAGCGGCTTCAACTCAACCGGATGGTCTGTGATAAACAAGGGACCCACTAAATGGGGACGAATGGCCTTTTTGTAAGCAGCGTCAAGGAGCGCTCCATAACCCAAGACCGTCTTATCCTCTATGACTATTTTTTTCTTCTTCAGTGCTGTGCGCAAAGAAGGCTCATCATGCACATCATTAATATCAATTTCCAGATACTCTTGAAACAATTGCCGATACGTTTTTCGCTCCCAGGGTGTTTTAAACGAATAGTTCTTGCCTTGATAGGTAATATCCGTAGTTCCCAATACCTCTTTGACCAGCGTTTCCAGCATACGCTCCGTAAAATCCATGAGAGTTTCATAATCAACGTAAGCCCAATAGAACTCAAGCTGGGTAAATTCAGGATTGTGTGCACGATCCATACCTTCGTTTCTAAAATCTTTTCCCATTTCATACACTTTTTCGTATCCTCCAACAATAAGACGCTTCAAATATAGCTCGTCGGAGATGCGCAAATAAAAATCAGTGTTCAACGCATTGTGATGAGTCATAAAGGGTTTGGCGGTTGCACCACCGTAGAGTGACTGTAAAATAGGCGTTTCTACCTCCTTAAATCCGTGTGAGTCAAAGTATGATCGCATAAAGCGAATCACATTGGTGCGCACATCAAATACCTTACGGGCCTCTTCGTTGAGAAGCAAGTCTACGTAGCGCTGTCGATACCGTTCCTCAATATCTTTAAACCCGTACCAACTGTCGGGCAGCGGGCGCACGCTTTTGGTCAATAAGGAAAACGTATGAGCCCGAACCGACAATTCACCCCGTACGGTTTTAAACACTTCACCGCTTGAGGAAATAATGTCACCGATATGCAACTTTGACACTGAAGGAAATAGTGATTCGGGAAGTACATCCGCCTGAAACACCATCTGTATTTTTCCGCTTTCGTCTTTAAGGTCGACAAACACCATTTTGCCGTGTCCGCGCATACCCATAATGCGTCCGGCAACCGTCACGGTTTTTCCGGTCAGATTGCGGGCTTCTATGATGGGTTGCTTATCTACAACGTGTGAACCATAGGCCGGCATACCGGCAGCGGCAAGCTCATCACGTTTTTTCTTTCGATCGGCAATAAGTTCTGTCAAACTGGGCATGTTTTTAGGAAACCTTAAGAATAGTATACGTACTTTCGCCGTCCGGTGTGCAAACAATTACCGTATCACCAACCTTTTTGTCCATAAATGCTTTTCCCAAGGGGGATCGCACGGATACTTTCAGTTCTTTTGGGTTTGCTTCGGTTTCGCCCACGATAGTAAGGATCATCTCGCTATGGGTGTTCTTCACCGTTATCACACTTCCTACCTGAACCAAGTCGTTGTCAATTTTTTCTGTTACTATACAATTGCGCAACGTCAGTTCAATACGCACAATACGTGCATCAATATCAGTCAAACGCGCACGGGCGGCCTGGTATCCACTGTTTTCTTTGAGGTCTCCCATAAGACGCTGCTGATTAAGGTCTGCTACCGCAGGTACCCGTAGGGCACGAAGATCTGCCAACTCTTTTATGAGTTTAGCTTGCCCTTGCGGACTAATTATGTGTGCGGGTTGGGTTTTCATCTGGTACAATATACCACGCACTGCTCCTATAGTCTAGCGGCCTAGGACAGCGCCCTCTCACGGCGCAGACACGGGTTCGAATCCCGTTGGGAGCACACGATGAACCTATCTGACCTTCGGCAATTTTTAATTGACTCCAACAAGGCAGGGTATGCCGGAGGTGAAGAAAAAAAATGGATTAAGGAAGCGGACCATTCAACCACGATTCCCTACGAAAAAGGCGATTGGAAGCTACATGATAATTTTTTTGGCGGCGAGCCCTATGGCGGACGCGAAGTCGCGTTTTACCATGACAAGCCGGTATGGATGATGACCTACTACGGATGGGTTAAGCCGGGAGCGGCAGCTGACCCGGTGTACGCGGTATTGCGCGGGGCCTTAATGCGTATGCCTAAAAAATACCCTTTTCGCGGACCAAAAAAATTTGTGCAAGGCGATTACCGCTATACTAACTCCTGGGACGGTAAATTGGAACGATTTTCAGGACACGAAATAATCACACGAAAGGGAAAGATTCTCTATGAGGCGTATTACCGCGGAGGCTTAGTCGACCAACGAACCGGAGTTTAGCTAAAGCGCAGCTTCTCCATCAGTATTGAATAGAACCGCAGGTTGTGAATCGTTGCAAGTCTCCCTGCTGTCACATCGCCAATTCTAAATAAGTGTGCCAAATATGAACGGGAATAGCGGGTACAGAGCAGACAATCGCAGGCGGCACTTACCGGCTGGCCATCACGGTAATACTCTTGCTTATCGGGTACGTAATAGGAGTAAAACTTATCTTTGCGCATATCGATCGCATCAATCGACTGTGCGTTATATACATACAGCCTTCGGTGGCGGGCGTCACGGGTAGGCAACACGCAATCAAACACATGCCAGCCCATATCAACCAGTTTCACAATTTCATCCGGTTTTCCAATTCCCAATCCGAATAACAAATAATCTTCCGGTGTATGTTCACGGATCACCCGTGCAACGTCATAGTTAAATTTCCCGTCGTCCATAACCGGCCAGCCGCCATATCCCAGCCCATCAAAACCAATATCAACCAAGCGCTGCGTGCACTCTACTCGCAAATCAAGGTGGTCGCCTCCTTGCACGACACCCAACAAGTATGGACGGGTTTCTTTGGTTAATTTTTTCTGTTCACACCATTGTTCAAACAGATCCTTGCACAGGCGAGCCCAACGAATCGTTCGCTCGACCGTATCACGGGCACGATCTTGATCAGCTCCCGGCTCAGTAAAATCATCAAACACCACCATCATATCAGTTGAAAGTGCCAACTGTACTTTAATGGAAATTTCAGGAGTAAACACCACCTTTTCTTTACCCGGCTCTTTAAACGTAACACCCTTATCGGTTACGGCATTTTTGCCTCCGCTGGTTTTAGCGATAGACATTACCTGAAATCCGCCGGAATCAGAAATAATACCACCGTTCCACGACATGAAACGACGCACACCGCCCAATTCTTTTATGGTTTGCGCGCCGGGCTGCGAATACAGGTGATACGTGTTTACCAATACGCCAGGTGTTTTTGTTCCTTCGATATCGCTACTATCCAGCGCCTTAAGCACGGCACGGGTAGCGTCCGGGAAAAATACCGGCAACGGTATTTGGTTTCCGGTAATGGTTTTGAAATACTTGGGCTGCTGCATCAGCCTATTATACATGCTCTTGCAAAAAAACAGAGAAGACAGTATAGAGTTACTCTAGTTATGCATTAATTTCCGTTTACCCGGCAACTACATGACCTGCTTGATACTCCGCATCTTATAAAAACGATGCAGGGACATGTTCCCATAAAAAATACTGCTCACTTTGTTAACTGGCGTTGCCATACCGTTGATAATGCAATCAATGGACAGGCTTGTAGCTTAGAGGCCATTACCAACGATACCCTACTATTTATAGTAGATCGCATTAATGCCAATAGCGTTGAATCACCGCTTGCCTGGGGCTCTATTCTTTCACCCGCTCCATTTGAGTCCCGCGTTAAACTGTATACCGCGATGATGGAATCAATCCCAGCGTGCGTGAATGGCTTCATAGAGATGTATATCACTATATTAAAATCGGTGATGATATTAGCCAAATCAGTAAGACATATCGGTCAGATCTGGTGCTCTATATATGGAATCGATTCGTGTATTCAACATATGCCGCCATGCATAGTTTTCATGACATGATGACCCTGTACCGCCTGTCCAACACTCATCATTATCGCTTAAAACTTCGCGCGCTTGATAAAGCGATGGAGATTGGATACCATGCTTGCTCTTTGCCAATCATTGAAGCACCATGGATGGCCCATGCCCGGGATAGACTATGGCAAAATTAAAAGCACTCAGTCGCTGTATTGACCGTTCCAGATCCTGCCGGTTGCTGTACCGGTGGCTCGTGCTTCCATAGGTGTTGTCGGCAAACATAACGTCGCCTACAAACAATGCGTTTTCTTTTTCAAAATAAAACGAAAAACTGCCTGGCGTATGGCCGGGGGTAGGGATTGCCTTAAATGAAAACGGGCCCAGTTTATAGTTTTTTTCTTCCAAAAATTCCATTCCCTGCACGGGGAGTATAATCGGCTTTACCGACATAAAATGTTCTGCTGTTTTTTTACTATTTTTCAACAAAAAAACATCCTTCTGGCCGATATACAGCGGCACATCTAAAGACATTTGCATTTCTCCAGAAGCTAATATATGGTCATAATGTCCGTGGGTTGCCAGAATGCCCCAAACCTTAAGTTGTTCCCTGCTTACCAACTCAAGCAGGAAGTCAGCACTGTCACCGGGATCAATAATAAGTGCGTCTGTTCCCATCGTAAGCACGTAACAATTTGCCTGCAGCTCGCCCAAAGGGTACGTTCGGATGTGCATGGGTATAGTATAATGCAAACAGATTCTAACGGAGGGTTGGCCGAGTGGCTTAAGGCGCCGGTCTCGAAAACCGGTTTCCGCAAGGAAGCACAGGTTCGAATCCTGTACCCTCCGCTAGTCGACGTTTTGTGTAAATGTCGTGTGATAGGGGGTAAACCCGTATTTTTGAAAAGCCTGTTGTGATGCTTTATTTTGTGTGTATGCACCAATTTTTATACGAAACACGTTTTTTGTTTTTGCCCATATAATACACTCTTCAACAAGTGCTCGCGCAACCCCTTTTCTTCTATAGTCTTCTGTTACGTACACAACTTCAATCTCACATTCTAATTTCTTTGTGTTGTAGTAATCAATTTTGTCTGCATGCGCATACAAGTAGCCCACAACATCATCATTGTCCTCAGCAACAAGGAGCAGTGCGTTCGGGTTTTCGAATTCCTTTGTATATCGATCGATAGCTTCTTTTTCAGAAAATACTAAAAGCGGCTCAAACAGTAATTCGGTTTCGTGCAATCTTCCCCCCATAGCAACAAGAGCAGAGAGTTCATTTTTTCGAGCAGTTCGAATATTCATGCCTTTATTATACCGCATGATTTATATTCATATTTTTGTCCCACTTAAGTTCACCTATAAGGACAGCAATCTTACCTGTATAATATGGAAGGAGTTGCTGAGTTATAAGGCTTTAATGGTTCCAGACCTAGCTGTTCCGCTTATTTCACTACTTTTTTGTAGAGTGCCCTAAAGATATCGGTGCGCGATATCATACCAATCAAAATATTTTCCTGATTCTCCTCTACCACCGGCATCTGCCGAATGTTTCGTAATAACATCTTGGACAGGGCGCGCATAATGGGTCGCTCGGGATAGGTCAGATAGATAGTTGTGGTCATAATGTCTTTGGCTTTAAGTCCAGATAATTCACCCAACCGATCTTCCATATCTTCAAACCGACGAGCATGCACAAAATCTGATATTACCTCCTCATAAGAAGGATACAGCTTGCTTAAGATATCTTTATCAGAAATGATACCCACCATTTTTTTGCCCACAACGACTGGTAGTGAATGGATATGTTTCTTGTAGATAAGATTCCAGATTTCTCGTAACGAAGTAGAGGGAATAATGGTCGTGACTTTCTTCTGCATTACTTCTTTTACCCGCATCTAAAGTAGTATATATACTACTTTTGAGGATTTTTGGCAAGTGGAACCGTAGTGACATGCCTTATTTTGGTAAGCAGCGTTACGATGTTGGCAAACAATACCACCGTAAGCAGCGGATCAACGAGCCAGGCACCCAGTATGGTATAAAACGTGAAGAGCGCTAATCCTGAAATAATCCCTATAACCACATGCTGCCAAGGAAATATGGGTGAGGTTTTGGGTTCAGCAAGCATGACAAAAGCACAAAATGCCGTTGCGTTAAAGACATTTGCGTAGGTTAACGACAACGCGCTGTTGAGTGACTCATGTAGGTAGGTATAGATGAACATTGAGGCCAGAAACGTCACGAAAAAAATGAGCGCATACCTAAATCGTTTAAAGGCACCCGCATAACGCATAAATACCACTAAGAACAATGCCGGTGCAACCATATTGAGTACCGGAATTGCGTTGGTCATGTTTTGAGTCATATCAACTCCCCACCACGACACCAATAAGGGGCGTGCCGATGGATTAAACCATGAGGCAACCACGCTTACCCCATACGTTATGGTTAGTGCCAGTGCCGCTGGATTAAATACCGGCAGGTTACTGCGCCTAAACCAGTACTTACCTACCCCAATGGCGATAACGCCGGTAATAAAGTACCAGATGCTGTTGGTTGGATGCACAAGCAGATACACGATCCAGGTGGATATAAAAAAATTAAGGGGATTTGCTCCTTTCACGCCAAACCCATACCGGATCAAATAATACACGACGCAGCCTGTCATTAAAACCACTACGGCATTCATCAAATATTGGTTCCGTTCAATAGGATTTACCGTGGCAATAAGAAGGTCGAGCGTAGCGAAGATTCCAAATAAAGACAGAAAAAGAAAAAACTGGAAAAGAGGAGTTTTAAGGTTGAGATACTTTTTTAAGTCCTGTATCATGTGATGGGTACTATTATACAGTTTAACCATTAAGACATGGATCCTAAAAAAATACTGATCGGTGTCGTTGTTCTTGCTATTATCGGCGTTGCTGTTATACAATTGGGCAACAATGGTACAGGGATCAATCAGAAACCTCAAACTATTCAGGGACAACCAACGGTTACGGTTGAAGTCATGAAAAAGTCCAAATATGCTGATGGCCAATATACTGCTATAGGAAATTACATATCGCCCGCGCAACGCGAGGAAATTGAAATCACGCTTACTTTAAAAGATGGTGTAGTCACCGATGCGGCATTTACCGGCAAAGCGACTCATGAAAAAAGCATGGCTATGCAGAGGCTGTTTTCGGAGGGGTATAAAGAACAGGTTGTTGGAAAACCCATTAATGAAATAGCGCTTACCGTAGTAAACGGTTCATCACTTACGCCCAAAGGGTTTATGGATGCGCTTCAGAAAATAAAGACTGAAGCAGTGCAGTCATAATACGGGGCTATCATATGAAGCCGCACTCGCTTTCCTATGAGTCCATGGGGACGAGCTGGGAAATATCAATCTGGGACAAGCTATCGGCATCGAATTTGGAATTACTGCACAAAAAAATTGTTGCGATCTCGCACGATTTTGATCAAACCTACTCGCGGTTTATACCTTCATCATTGGTGTCACAATTGGCTACCCGATTAGGCTTAGTCGAAGTACCGGCTAATTTCATGCGTATGCTACGCCCCTATATACACCTGTATTCCCTCTCCCACAAAAAATTTACTCCGCTGGTTGGCAGAACATTGCAGGATATGGGTTATGACCAAAATTACAGCCTGAAACCCAAAAAGCATATTCATGCTGTTCCTGATCTTGATACAACGGTGCGGATTATAGATAACACCCATATTGAAATACGTGAGCCGGTCGTGTTTGATTTTGGCGCATTGGGTAAAGGATACGCGGTAGAGCTGATAAAAACCTATTTAAGAACGCAAAATATTAAGCGATTTCTGGTTAATGGCAGTGGTGATATAGCCTATCAAGGAGATAACGTTCCTATTACGGTAGGGCTGGAGCACCCGCTAGATACCACCAAAGTTATTGGTTCCATAAAAATGCGTAAGGGAGCCATGTGCAGTTCAGGCGCTAACCGTCGAGCATGGGGCACGTATCACCACATTATTGACCCTCAAACGCTTTCTTCGCCCACTGATATTATCGCGACCTGGGTGATTGCAGATTCGGCAACGGTTGCCGATGCCTTGGCAACCGCGCTATTCCTGTGCCCTCCTGAAGCGTTTTCTGATGCATTCCCGTTTGAATACTGCATCCTCAACAAACAGATGAGTGTCAAACGCTCAGCGGGCTTTAACGCTACGTTATACTAACGTTAACGCAACGCCGGTTTTGTTTGCGCGGCCCGTTCTTCCTATACGATGGATATAATCCTCGTAGGTTTTGGGTACGTCAAAGTTAACCACATGGCTTATGTTGTTAATGTCGAGTCCCCGTGCGGCAACATCGGTTGCTACTAACACGCGAACCACATCTTCCTTAAACATACGTATTGCCTGCTGACGCTGAAACTGTGCTTTATCGCCATGGATAGACGTAACTTTATGGCCACGTTTAAACAATTCCCGTGACAGTTCTTCAACTCCATGTTTCGTTGCTCCAAACACCAATACTTTTTTGAATTCTTCCTTTAATAAAAGCTGGTGCAGGGTATCTACTTTTTTCTTACCCATTTCAACCGTTACTACTTCCTGGCGAATGTCGGCCGTTGTTTCGTTAATCTTTACCGAAATAGTTACCGGGTTAACGGTAAAGGCCGAAATAAGCTGGGCTATGGCCGATGAAACCGTTGCCGAAAAAAACAGCGACTGACGGTTTTTGGGAAGCAGCGAAATAATGAAACGGATATCTTGCACAAATCCCATGTCAAGCATGCGGTCTGCCTCGTCCAATACAATCGTATTAAACTCTCCTGGCCGCAAGTGTTTGCGCTCAATAAAATCTTTAAGGCGTCCTGGCGTACCGATGACCACATCGGGATTACGACGCAGGTTGTAAATTTGGTCTCTCATTGATGATTTACCGATACAAAATGCGCTGTAAATAGGCATATTAACGGTAAACTTTTGCATTTCGTCACGGATCTGAAGGGCAAGCTCACGCGTAGGAGTAATAATAAGGGCGCGTTTGCCTTTCTTTTGCAGAATCTGCTCCACAATCGGTATTAAAAATGCGGCGGTTTTACCCGTACCGGTATTGGCTATACCCGTTACGTCTTTGCCGTTTAAAATAGCCGGTATGGCCTGCGTTTGAATAGGCGTCATATGGGTGTACCCATGTCGCGCTATATTTTCATGCAGTTTTTCATTCAGCATGAGGCTGGCATAGGGCACATCAGCTACAGCCGCCGGTTGCACCTGCGGGGAAAGCGCAGTTGCACGTGAAATATACCGCTGCACTATATCTTTAAATGATCCGCCCCGAGGAGCGTATCGGTTTCGGCGCTGTGGCGCTCTACGATAGTTACTATACATAACACAAAAAATAAAATAATAATATAAGAAGGTAAGAGCTGAAAAGCTCTTCTGTATTTGATAGATAATCTAGAAGAACTTAGGTGTAGCTTACGTTTCTTATCGATAAGTATACCACACTTTATTCCTGCGCGCCAGTAACAGCCAGATTGAATCCGCTTATTTGCGGCATAGCCAATGGTTGTACCGGTGACGGCTTCACAATGGTAACGGGCTTATACTCAAATTCGACGGTTGTTTTGCCCTGCTGCTCGGTTTGCGTGACTGTTTTTCTCATAAGATATTCCTTGGTATCGATATAAATAGTCGTAGTACCGCCCATTTCCTCATCCCCGCTTATGTCATACACATTGCACTGCCTCGTGCCGCAGGCTTCAGTCCCTTTTTTGGTAACCTTGACCGTATTCTTTGTTTCGTTAAACTGCTTTTTCAATGATTCCACATCGAAAAAGTTGTTTTTTTGTTCAGTCCCTTGGCCTGATGCATACTCATACCACACGTTCTTTTCAGGGTCCTGTATATACATAACGCCGTCAAGAAAAATCATACCGCCGGTTTGTTTGTCTCCGTTCGTAATGCGCATATTGCCCTTGCCGTCCGTTTCCCACGTCGAGGTAGTCTTGGTTCCGTCTTTTGACTCGGTTGTCAATGTGCCCACCATTGACTTCGAAAGGGCTGAGAGGCCCGTCTGCATATACATGCAGTAATCTTTGTCATATATGCAATCTTTGATTTTGTCCATTACCGCGCCTTTTTTATTCTGCAGCGTGGTCAGGATTCCCTTTGAGCGCTGTATATACTGATAGCCAAAATAGCCTCCTAATGCTGCCAAACCAATAACAATGATGATGATGATTCCGGCAAATCCATGGGTAAGCTTATGATTGCTCATGGTGTATCACATGAATTGATAATTATAGGTATTTAAGTATACATGAATTATAAATTTTTGTAGACTGATAGATATGAACAAAAAGTTATATATATTAGCCGCTCTCATTTTGATTGCATTAGCCTTAATGGGAGTATTCTATTATCGGCAGTACCAGCAAAACAAAACAGTCCCCACTATTAAAACCAGCAGCCTGTCGCATGAAAATTTTATATCGCAAATGGGTAATGCTACCTACCAAGTAGAAAGAAAAGCGGTACTGCTGCGCAAAGGCAGAAATGCTGATGATACGATATTACTCAATACCGATTTACTTTCCGTTGGCGATCTGGTCGGCGATAATTCAGCTTCAGCAGTAACCATACTGAACAACACCGTATCGGGCAATAGCTACCTGGTTGCTATGGTGCAACAGGGACAAAACAGCAAAGCGTATCGGATACTCCAGTCAGTTCCCCTGGGTACGGGTGAAATTACTGCCATTACCATTACGGCAAATACCGTAGTGGTGAAAACGAAAGACGGAATAAAGACATTTGCCTATACCGGTACCCAGCTCAAAGAGAAACAATAACTCTACTCGTACTGTTCACGCACCAGCGACAATTCATCCTTTTCAATACGCAGATACGACCCATATCCATGGTTAATAAACCCCGAGTTGGCAAATCGTTTAGTAAGTGATAATTCGGGCAAATGCGAATGGCCGCAAATCAGAATCGTATTGCTGGGTATTGAAGTACGCGCACAGTCCTTCATGCGATTGTTATGCTTGGTGTACTCAAGCAGCAAAAAACGGGTTCCTAACACTGACAAACCGACCCGCTCATAATTTTGCGCAATCCGGGTCAAAAATGCATGGCGCTGCACCCAAGGAATATACGAATCTATTAATGGAACCAATCTGTCGCCATGTTCAATGTGGAGCTGGTACCTGCCAAAATCTAATTTTATTTCCCTGTGCGCCTGCGTACAAAAAAGGCGGATGCGTTTGTCGCCGTACTCCCGCTTATCATGATTGCCAAATATATACAGTGTTTTTTTCTTTTTAAGCAGCGGAAACAACTTTTTCCAAGGCGACGAAACAAACGTATCAAACGTAGTCAGGTATCCGTCCCAAAAATCACCGTTTATAATAACGCGGTCTGCAGAGGTGATAATTGAAACCAAGTAGTTATATTTTCGCACATCAAAATGATGTGAAAGATGGGTATCGGAAATAATGGTTATATTCATGATCTGATGAAATCTTATTGTCACTATAGTATACTCTCTCTTGCGCCCATGCCAGGAAATGTGTCACTCATAGTCGATAAGCTACGCACCAAGTATGACCCTACCATTGCGCTTCACTACACTACTCCTTTTGAGCTTGTGATTGCCGTTAGTCTTTCCGCCCAATGTACCGATAAAAAAGTGAATGAAGTAACTCAACAATTCTTCCCTGTTCTTCACGGAGACCCGCGCGCTCTTGCCGATATGCCTATTGAAGCTATAGAAGGCTATATACGCCAAACCGGTTTTTACCGGGCTAAAGCACGCAACCTGCAGCGCATGGCGCGCGCACTGCTTGAACAATTTAATGGCGTGGTACCCGACAGCATGGAGAAACTGATTATGCTTGCAGGCGTTGCCCGAAAATCAGGGAATGTTATATTGGGCGAACTGTTTAATAAAAGCGAAGGTGTGGTAGTGGATACGCATGTGAAGCGGATTACGCAACGCTTGCGCATCGTGCCGCTTGAACAAATCGGCGGGAAACAAAAAGTATACTATGAACCGAATAAACTGGATTACATTCGGGATGCTTCTCCAGAAAAAATTGAAAGAGAACTGATGCGTATAGTCCCCAAGAGGCTCTGGAACGAGTTTCCCCATTTATTGGTCAAACTAGGACGGGACGCCTGTATTGCCCAACGTCCTCACTGCGCTGTATGCATTCTCCAACCCTTATGTCCAGTTAAGAGAGCCGTATGAGCGCCATTGAAGAAATAAAACAAAAGCTCGATATTGTTGAATACATCGGGCAGTTTGTCACCCTTAAAAAAGTAGGGAGGAATTTTCATGCCCTCTGCCCATTTCATAGTGAAAAATCGCCCTCATTTGTGGTGTCTCCCGAACGGCAGCTGTGGCACTGCTTTGGCGCCTGTGGAGAGGGCGGCGATGTAATTAAGTTTGTGATGGAATGGGAAAACTGCACGTTTGGAGAAGCGCTCCATATACTGGCTCCCCTTGCCAATGTAAAACTTGATGAAATATCGGTTAACGACCAGGTATGGGATGAGCGCATTAAAATGCTCCAAGTGACAGCACTTGCCGCCGACTTTTTTCACTACATCTTTACCCAGCATCGCATCGGCGAAGCAGCCCGCAGGTATGTTGCCAGTCGCCAGGTAAGTGCTTCAACCATTAAAGCATTCCGGGTAGGGTATGCGCCGGATTCGTGGGATTCGCTGAGCAAATTTTTACGGGCTAAAAAAATAAGAAATGACGTAATCGTACAAACCGGTTTGGGAACTATGGGAAAACACAGCGCTGTCTACGACCGATTCCGCGGCCGCATTATGTTCCCGCTTACCGACACCCGTGGAGCTATTATGGGATTCTCCGGGCGAATACTAAACACAAAGGATAAAGAAGCTAAATATATCAATACTCCCGAAACACCGCTCTACCATAAGCGAGAAACGCTGTTTGGTATAGAGCAAGCCTCACTCGCTATTCGTACCAAAGAGGAAGTTATTATCATGGAGGGTGAATTTGACGTCATGATGGCACATCAATTCGGATATACACAAAGTGTGGGTATTAAAGGCACTGCACTCACAACTGAACAAATACACTTGTTGAAACGTCTGACGCACACATTCATCTTTTGTCTTGATATGGATAAGGCCGGAACTGAAGCCATAAAACGCGGCATTGAACGTTCGCAAGAATACGATTTGTCATTGTATGTTATGCGCCTCAGCGGAGGCAAGGATCCGGCCGACTTGCTCACGAGCGACCCAAGCGCCTTTAAACGCGCGTACAAAGAAAAAGTTTCTATTTATGATTTCCTGCTTGAAACGAGCGTTGCACGCCATGATGTCACAAAAGTCTACGGGCAAAAGGAGGTTATCGATGAGCTGGCGCCGGTCATTACTACCATCACCAATCCCGTGGTTTATGAATTCTTTATTAAGAAAACGGCGCAGGCAACCGGCACTGATATCGCTACGCTCAAAGATGCTATCCGCATCTATAGGCGTACGCAACGAAAAAAGACTCCGAGTACAAAACTAAACACGCCGGCAGCACATGAACATATGGCTGAGGATTATGCTATTGCCCTTATTGTTCAGTCACCTCAACCCGCTGAAACTATAGATATCGCTCTTGAATATCTTGATTTTGACAGCTTTACCCAACCAGCTACGGGTGAACTTATCAAAGAGCTCAAGGCTTACCTTACCAATCATGAATCATTTCCGACCGGTGACGCCTATATCAGTAATCCTTCATTGCGCCCCTTGTTTAACCGGGCATTTCTTATCCGCGTCCCGCTTGACTCAACACGTATTAATACCGAACTGAAAAAAATTGCGCTGACGCTTAAAAAGCAAATGCTGCATAAACGCATACAGGATTCCCCCTCCTCAGAGGAAACAAAAAAGCTGGTTACCGCCTTACGATCAGTAGAAAAAGAGCTTTCAGTAGTGTAAAATTGACGCATGGCAATCCACTCCTTTAGTCTTACTGATTTCCCTAAAAACGTTCAAAAGCTGATAAATGAAGGTAAAGACACCGGATTTATCATCATGGACGATATCTTAGGCGTGTATCGCTACCCCGAAAAAAACGTTGAGGAACTTGACCGTTTGTTTGATTACCTACTGCAGCATAAGATTGATGTATTTGAAAACGTATCAACGCGGGAAGAGCAGGAGGCAAGCAAAAGTACCGAAGAGATTGAGCGCGAACTCGAAAATATGGTTGCCTTGAACCGCGGCGAATCGCTTGATCCCATTAAGATGTACCTTAAAGAAATTGGTATGCACAAGCTGCTTACCTTCAACGAAGAAATTGAGTTGGCAAAACGCTATGAAAAAGGCAGCGATGACGCGCGTGAAAAACTTATTGTTTCAAACCTCCGATTAGTGGTGTCCGTTGCCAAAAAGCATATCGGCCGTGGACTGTCATTCCTCGATCT
>PFEE01000052.1:0-4037 GCA_002793745.1 Candidatus Roizmanbacteria bacterium CG10_big_fil_rev_8_21_14_0_10_45_7
CCTGCCCCTGAGCCGTTTGGACCGATGAAACCACCAATAAATCTCCCTCTATACTAAAAAGGGCCATACTGGAGCCCTCCCGAGCAAATAACCCAATGGTTTTTAGCGGTTGAGTAAGATCTGCTACTTTTACCACAATATGGGTTTCGCTTGATTGGGGTATGACTTTTTCGTAAGGAGGAAATTCCCCATCAAGAAAACGCGTTACAATATGCACATCTTTACCTATCCACTCAACCGAACGGAGGTCAGGACTAATACGCACCTCTTGAATTAATTCCCTAAATTCCCCCAATATAGTAGATAGACTTCTCGACGGTATCACTATTTTTTTATCAATAAGACCCTCGGGTAAGCCGGTCACCACCCTCGTTATCACCGACAAACGAAACCCGTCGGTTGCAACAACGCGAACCGCGTCTTTTCGTATATCAAAACAGACGCCGGTAAGAATAGGGCGCGTTTCGTCGGTTGCTGCGGTAAACAACACGTTTTTAATTGATTCGTCGGTAAAAAAACTTTTTTCTATCACAATTCCTTTTTCGGGATTCTCTAAATTAGGAAAGGTGTTTGCGTCTAAGAGGGGTAGTGTGACGTCACCGCTCTTCGTGGCTATAACAAGCCCCACGTCAGCCTTTTCCACCGTTATTTTGGTATCATCCAATGTTTTCACAATCTCGGAAAACCGCTTGTAATCAACCAAAACCTCCCCTTCCCGTTCTACTTTTGCACCAAACCCTCCACAATAGGCGTCGGTAATATTGGTTGATTTAATTTCAATACCATCTTTATTTGCCTTAATATATACGCCTTTAAGTGAATCAATATCTCCTAATCGGTATGAGGTAAAGAACCCCGAATGGGTAATTTCTTTAATAAGTGTTTCTCGTAAGGTAGTGAATTTCATAAATAGTTTTATTAGTTATGTGTGCATAAGTGTAAAATACAAACCCCAAACAAGCAATGCCTTTTTCTGACAATATATTTTGGTTTTAGTCATTGTGGAAAACGGCGTGTATAGAATGTTCATGAAAAATATAAACGGATACGGTCTGCGGTTATGCGCATATTGCTGTTATGTGATATCTCTTTTATTATCTTCTGAACGCCGTGCATGACAGTGGTGTGGTCTTTTTTACCCAGGATGGCGGCTATATCCTCATAGGTTAAACTGGAGAGTGTTTTAAGAAAATACATACAAAAATGACGCGCCAGAGCAATATCTCTCTTGCGGCTTTCGCCCTTAATATCCTTGAGCGTTACATTAAGTTCGTGCGATACGGCCTGGATGATATTTTTTGGATTTGTTTTTGAGCTAGTGGGGGCGCCTCCCTGATGTGATATGAGTCGCTCAATTGAGGCTTCCGTAATAGGATCATCGTCTTTTTTAATAGAATACAGTTTTAGTAAAAAACCCTCTATTTCACGTATCTCTTCTATACTGGCTGAAATGAGTTTAGCAGCCCCAATGGTGAGTTTCATCTTTTTTTGTTGCGCCTTAATAAGTAGAATTGCGGTTTTAAGTTCAAAGTCGGGTTGTTGGATGTCCACCACTAGGCCGCTCAAAAAACGAGAGGTAAGCCGCGCCTCAATGTTTCGTATTGCACGTGGTGGTTTATCTGAGGTAAACATAATCTGCTTTTTTTGTGAATACAGCTTATTAAAGGTGTTAAAGAGCTCTTCTTGTATAAAGTCACGTTGTGAAACGAACTGGATATCATCAAGAAGGAGTGCATCTACGTTTCTGAATTTTTTTCGAAAGAGGTTGGTGGATTTGGTACGAATTGAGTCAACGAGAAAATTGGTGAATTCTTCCGTGGTGCAATAGAGCACCCGCTTGTCGGTTGATTCAATAATTTTACGACCTACGGCCTGCATCAGATGTGTTTTTCCCACCCCCACACCTCCCCAAATAAACAGGGGGTTGTATACATTTCCCGGTTCAGTCGCTGCCGCAAGGGCTGCGGCATGGGCAATTTGATTTGAGACCGACACTGCAAAATTATCAAAAGAGGAAGTTGGGTTGAGGTTTGATTGATGGAGGCGAAGGGCTACATTTTCCTCTTTATTATTGGGGAAAAGTGGTCCCAGTTCTTGTGCTGTTTCTTTGTTTTCCGCGGCAGTCACAACAAGCACAAACGGCTGGGATGCTCCATGTTTTTTCATTTTTTCTATAATGGTCATCTTATGTTTTCGCTCAATAACAAAACGAACACCTTCGTTTATACAATGGAGCTCCCAGGTGTGCTCGTCCTTTTGGTTAAGTTCGGTTTTTTTAAACAACGAATCAAATGTAGTTGGAGCAAGCTCGAGCTGAATTTCTTCCAGTATTTTTTTCCATGAAATCATAGGTGGTTAGTTACGGTGGACAACTTTTCCACAAGATACGTTTTTTCAGACACTTTGTCAAGGGCGTTTCTTGACACCCCTGCGCCATGCTGTACAATCCCTATATGGTTCGTGATCGACATAGAAGCATTGCAAAGCAAATTCAGGATATTTTACGAAAAAAACCAACCCACGAAGTAGTTATGCAGGACATAACCCTACAAGGGATTTCCCTTAAAAATTTAGGTGGAAACATCGATTTAATCCGCCACCTTTCGTCGGATCTTGCCATCAAAATATGGAAAAACCAAAAAATAGAGGAATTAATTCGACACTCTGCAACCAAACTACAAAAAATAGGTATACACCCCAGTGTTTTGCGGAAACAACGATTCCGTTATCTTAAACAACTTGAGCAGGATGATGTATTAACCGCTTCTCTTAGTCGGCTCGATGCGCCGATAGCTCCAGGATCACTTGAGGTAATGGTTCAGTCAGACGTAAGCAAGAAAGAGAAAAATTAACACACCCATGAGGAGCCTAGCACACCGCGGTTTTTGGTTATCAATCGTTGCGGTGCTTTTATTAACCTGGTTGGTACTACCAGCCTCGGTAATCAAACCCGAAACCATAACGTTCCCTATTATTAAAACCTCTATTCAAGTGGCGCGTGAGCCGGTGTTGGGTCTTGATCTGCGTGGAGGAAGCCGGTTGGTATTCGCGGTTGACACCAGTAAAATCCCCAGTGATAAAAAGGCGGACACGCTTAGTGTTGCCCGTGACACTATTGAGCGCAGGGTTAATTTTTTTGGTGTAAGTGAACCCAATATATCAGTGTTGCAACGAGGATCGATGCACACCATAGCGGTTGAGCTTCCCGGTGTTGCAAAACCGGAGGAGGTGGTGAAGCGCATTGGAAGAACGGCGCAGCTGCGGTTTATGGAATACCGCGAACAAGAAGTGACTGAAGGAACGCAAACCGCAACCATTGCTACCTTTGTGGATACGCCCCTGACGGGGGCATACCTAAAAAAATCAAGCTTGGTTTTTGATCCGCAAAACGGGAAACCTCAGGTATCGCTTGAGTTTGACAAACAAGGAACAGGCATGTTTGCGGACATAACCAAAAAAAGCGTCGGCAAACCACTTGCCATCTCGCTTGACGGCCAAATGATTACCAACCCCCCCATTGTCCAACAGGAAATAACCAACGGCAATGCGGTAATCAGCGGTGACTTTTCGGTTACCGAAGCAAAGAATTTAGTTAAAGATCTTAACGGTGGCGCCCTTCCCGCTCCGGTAAAACTGATTGAACAAAACTCAATAGAACCTACGGTAGGCGCAGACAATGTAAGGCGTAGTCTGATTGCCGGCCTGGTGGGCATTGCTTCGGTGGCTTTGTTTATGGTTTTGGTGTATCGCATCAATGGTTTGTATTCGCTGGTCTCATTGTTTTTATATGCGCTTATCAGTGTGTTTTTATACCAATACAGCGGCATTGTATTAACACTATCGGGTATAGCCGGACTTTTGTTATCGATTGGTATGGCGGTAGACTCAAACATTCTCATCTATGAGCGCATTAAAGAAGAAGAGGCTCAGCAGAAGGATAAAAAAATCGCCCTTCGCATTGGTTTTGAGAAAGCACTGGGCGCGATCAGAGAAGCCAACAGCAACACGCTCCTTATTGCGTTCATTTTGTTTAATCC
>PFEE01000052.1:4094-4742 GCA_002793745.1 Candidatus Roizmanbacteria bacterium CG10_big_fil_rev_8_21_14_0_10_45_7
GTTTCTGCGATTCTACCGCCAATATTTGCTACTTGCGCTTATTGTCCCCAGTATTGCGGTCTATAGCATAGTACACTTTGGCTTTTCATATTCAGTAGAATTTGTTGGCGGCGGATCAGCTATCTATTCGGTACTGGAAAATCCAAAAAGGACCTCACCCAAAGAAGCCATTGCTCGTATAGTAGACAGCGCTGAGGTGCACGAGACAAACATGTTTGTTGATGTGACGGCAAAAAATCTTACTAAAAAAATCGCACAAGATATCATTACCCAAGTTAAGCCTCTACAGTTGCGCCTCGACCAGTTTGATAACGTCGGTCCTTCAGTCAGCGCTGATAATATACAGCGTATTCTGGTGGCCGCACTGTGTGCCGTAGTGGTTATGCTGGTATATATAGGTTTTACCTTTCGGGGATTTGCCTTTGCTGCGGCTGCGGTGTTGGCCATGATCCACGACACCCTCATATTATTGGGTTCGTGGGCATTTTTGGGCTTATGGGGCGCTCAATTTGATGTGCTCTTTATTACCTCAGTCTTAACGGTGATGTCATTTTCCGTGCACGACACCATTGTTATCTTTGACAAGATAAAGGAGGAAGAGCGCTTGGGCAGGTTTTCTACCCATGAGGATGAAATTAACAGTGCGCT
>PFEE01000052.1:4806-19530 GCA_002793745.1 Candidatus Roizmanbacteria bacterium CG10_big_fil_rev_8_21_14_0_10_45_7
CTTATCGGCTCAATTGTGGGCACCTATTCATCTCCATTTGTTGCCACGCCAATCTATTTTCTTCTTTCATCACGTGCTGCGACCAAACGCAAGAAATAGCTATAATAGACGTATGAAGAAATGGGTATTGTATGCGTTAGGAATAGTATGTGTGCTTGCGTTTTTTTTCTCCCACCCCGTGTTTGCCGATGAGCTTGAAGATATTGCAAAAAAAATAACGGAAGTCCAACGGTTGCTGGAGGAGTCAAAAAAAGCATCAAAACCACTTGAAGAAAATCTGCAAAAGGTCGAAAACGACATACGCAGCATAGAAAATTCAATTTATGGCATTGAACAAGGCATTACCGACAAAGAAAAAGAAATCAAAATCGAAGAGAAAGAACTTGATAGCCGAAGAGCAGTTTTGGACGTGCGGGTTCGTCAGTATTATAAGCATTCCCGCAGTTACGTGGGTAACTCGATTGGGGTATTTTTGGGTAACAACCTCCCCAACGCTCTCCGTAAGTTTTTTATTCAGCAAAAAAGCATACAAACCGACCGAGATGGCATTTTAAAAGTGGCATTCTTGATTGTAAACCTTGAGGAGAAAAAGCTCGCGCTGGAAGATGAAAAAACCAAGCTTACTGCCCTTAAGGCGAGCCTTGATAAAGAAAAAGCATTCTTTGCGGCAGAAGTAGCTAAAGCGCAAGGTGAGCAACGGAACTTACAAAGTGAGATAGCCTCTCTCACTGCACTACAACAACAAATTATTGCGCAGAAGCAAGCGTCTCTTGGAATACCCAGATCATCAGTAGGCTCTGAGCTTTATTGTACTGATGACAGGAAAACTAACCCTGGTTTTGGAAATGCATTCGCATTTTTTACTTTTGGAATTCCTCATTATGTTGGGTTAAACCAATATGGAGCATATGGTCGGGCTAAAGACAATCAAGACTATAAAACAATTCTTAATGCGTATTTTCAGAATATATCAATAGAGTGTAGAGACCTACCAAGTGAGATAGAAATAGAGGGTTTTGGCAAAAGGCCATTTGAAGAATATACCAAAGGAGTCGTTAATAAAGAAATGGGTGCAGATCTTCCAGAAGCATTGAAAGCACAAGCCATTGCAGCAAGAAGTTTCGCTATTGTTGAAAGCAATAATGCTAGTAGAGCAATTTGCGCTTCACAAAGTTGTCAGGTATATGCAGATGATAGACGTGAGGCGGTGAATAGTGCGGTTGACGCGACTGGTATAAATGCATGTGGAGATGGTAAAGGTGAGGTTGTTATTTCTAATGGAGAAGTTGTAAAGACCTGGTTTGCCTCAACATTTGGAGGATATTCTCATACATCAGCGGAAATTTGGGGAGGTAGCAATTCATACACTAAAAATTTGGCAGATGTTAGGAGTCCTGTTAACAGTTTTGCAGATTTGTTTAATCAAGCGTACGATAAAGAATCTGCGTGTTTCTATACAGCTCAAGGATGGAGAGATGAGTATAGCAAGTCTGCATGGCTTAAATCAGAAGAGGTTGCTGATATAGTTAATACCTTAATGTTGTTGAAGAAAGATTCAGGTACAACTGATAATCTATATCAACTTGATAAACCAAATCCGAGAGGTCAAGAAAATTGGAATGCAGAAAAAGTTAAATCTAAATTAAGGGAGAATGGAATTACTCCCTATAATAGTATAAGTGGTGTAACGGTTAACGCAGATTTTACAAGAGGCGTTACAACAAGGGTATATATTTCAGGTGACGCAGGAGACAATGATTTTGATGGTGGTGAATTTCAAGGAAGATTTAATCTTCGCGCTCCGGCTAATATTCAAATTGTAGGACCACTGTATAATGTCGAACACCTCTAGCAGACGACGGTACACCGTCGAAATTTTGGAAGAAAAAAAGACAGCGGTTGTGGTGTATATAAAAAAAACCAAAATCACCGATTTAATCGTGAAGTTGCTTTCCTCAATGTACCGCGTCTATGAGGTAACCTACCATGACCCATTGCAACTTCCCCACACTGATTTGGCAGTGTTTGTGAATGTTGACGTTCACGACTTAGATGCGCTAGCGCGATCAAAGAAGCAGATATTTTTTTTGTTTTTTAACGTTGGGCTATTTTCATCATTTGCAACATGGTGTAAGCAGCATTTAACCGCATACAAGTTGGTTCATATAGGCATATCCTCGCGCCCTCCGAGTGAATTGCTTTCATTTATCATATTTAAAACCCCCACTCCGTATGTGTTTGATTACGCCGCAGGGCAGGACCATAAAGCATTGCACAAAAAAAACTCACCCCCCATGCAGCTATCGTTTAAAACCATGCTCGTTTGGCTATTGGCAACTCTTTTGATAGCCAACGGCATTTTTTATGTTACGTTTGGTTTCTATATGTATTCCCTATTCAACTTTAGTAAGCGTATGCCAACCTCAACGGAAAAACTCACCACATTGATAGCACAATTGAAGCAACTTAACATAATGACCATACGTCTTTCGGCCATACCGCGCAATACGCTATTTTGGCTTCCGGGGCAAGGATATGTGTTTGCTGTGCTTGATACGGGAAACGCCTTGGTGTCTTTGGCAGACGATGGGTTGGGTTTTGCCAAGCAGTACAGCTCAATTGTGGGACTGATATCGAAAAGAAACAAAACTATTGAAGAGCAACGCGAACTTACCTTGAGGCTCGAAGATTCAAATAAGGAGATTACTGAACTATTAGCTTCGGTTGATAAGGCGATTACGGCGATAAAGCGCGTAGATATTTATTTTTTTAGAGATAAACAAAAAGAGACACTGCGGCGCTTGCTTGAGATTCGGGATCATGCCACCACGCTAAAAACCATACAGCCACACATTGCAAGCCTTATGGGTAAGGATGGGCAACGTAAGTACGTGGTGTTGTTTATGAATAATATGGAACTGCGTCCCGGTGGTGGATTTATTGGCTCCATAGGTATTATTGAATTTGATAGGTTAAGCCTTTCTGCGTTTCGGGTGTATGATGTGTATTCAATTGATGGACAATTAAAAGTTCACATAGACCCCCCTGAGGCAATTAGAGCATATCTAAATCAGCCTCATTGGTTTTTGCGTGATTCAAATTTTTCACCTGATTTTACACAGAACAGTGAAACCGCACTACGCTTTTTAAAGCGCTCGGTGAACTGGGACGGCTTTGATGGCGTAATAGGAGTAACGTTTTCCGGAGTACAATCGCTTCTTGAAGCCTTCCCCAACTTGGTTATTGCGGACTATAATGAAACGGTTACGAGCGACAATTTTTTTATAAAGGCACAAACCTATTCTGAAAAAGATTTTTTCTCGGGATCACATAACAAAAGGAATTTTTTACAGGCGGTACTGAATGCGCTGCAGGTTCGTCTTCAGGAGGGTGACTATGATAATCTTATATTGGCTGGTGACATAAAGCGCTCATTGGATGAGAAACGCATAGTGGTATGGTTTGCGGACGAGCCGGCGCAGACCGTGATGAAACAGAATTTTTGGAGTGGTCAGCTGTCGCCTCCGCAATGTACCACCATCGCAACCTGTGTTGCGGATTATTTAATGGTGGTGGACGCTAATCTGGGAGTAAACAAAGCAAACTTTTTTGTTCAGCGCGCCATACATTTGACCACGAAAATAGAGGACCAGCATATAGTTAATAATGTAAGCCTGACGTATAAAAACGATTCTCCGGAAACGACATTTCCTGGTGGGGATTACCGTAATTATCTGCAGGTGTATGTTCCTGCTGAAGTTCAAATTGCACGGGTAAGCATTGACGGAGTAAAAAGCTCGTATAGCCAGTCGGTTGACGGCCCGTTTCGTGTGGTTGGCGTATGGTTTACCGTCCCGGTAGGCCAACAAAGAAACGTGACCATTCTGTACAACTTCACTAAAACACTTGAAGCAAACCCCACCTATCAACTGATCGTGCAAAAGCAGATTGGGTCAATTAACAACGATTTCATTTATGAATTCATTCCCACCCAAGAGTATAGCGTGGAATATACCAACTTCCCTAACCTTGTTCAGGGAGATAGATTTGTGTATAATACGTTCTTAGAAAAAGATCGACTATTATTAATTCGACTACAATCGCATGAAAACTCTCAACCTTAAGGCTGATAAGCGCATGGTATTTGGTAAGAAGGTCCGTAGACTTCGACGTTCGGGCATTATTCCTGCCAACATTTTTGGTAAGGATATAACCTCGATAGCCATTCAGATTGAGGATAAGGCATTTCGCACCGTAGCCCGACAAGCCGGAACCACTCATGTTATCTATATTTCGGTTGACGGAAAAGAATTACCGGTCCTTATTCAGGATATGCAACATCACCCATTAACCGATACGGTACTACATGTGGACTTTAAGAATGTAGACCTTAAAGAAAAAGTTGAAGCTGAGGTTCCGGTTGAGTTGGTTGGTGAAAATGCGTTGGTAAAATCAGGTGAAGCGGATGTCTTGCTCTTGGCAGACGCGGTTGTGGTTGAGGCGCTTCCCACGAAGATTCCTGAGCGCTTCACCATAGATATTGCGACCCTGACTGAAATTGGTGCGCAGATTATTGTTAAGGATTTACCGAAATCTGCAGACTATACGTTTGTTGACGAGGCAGACAAAATGATTGCGCAACTTGCTGAGGCCAAGAAAGAAGAGGCGGTTGTACAGGCAAGCCCATCACCTGAATCAGTAGAGGCGACAGAAGAGGGTCCGAAAGAGAAAGAGGAAGGAGAAGGTGGCGAGAAAAAATCAGCGCCTGAAGAAAAGTTGGCCAAAGGCGAGAAATAATTATTCGCTGCGAATAGCTTCCAACGGAGAAAGGTTAGCGGCCTTTCGTGCTGGTAATACTCCAAATATAAGGCCAATAGCAAATGAAACACCGAACGCAATAATGGGAGCAATCGGTGTAATGGTTGCAGGAAATACCATTCGAATGGCAAGCGTCGAAAGATAAGCCAACAATAATCCGATTCCCCCACCCACACCGGTAAGTAGTAATGAAAGCGCTAAGAATTGAAGCATAATATCGTGTTTTTGTGCCCCAATGGCTCTTCGTATTCCTATCTCACGCGTACGCTCAGTAACGGTAACATACATAATATTGGTAATACCAATGCCACCCACAAGCAGCGATATCGCGGCAATCCCTATGAGTACGGTATTTATGACAGCAAAAATATTTGATATCGTTCCGATAAGTTCTTCCTGGGTTGATACTCCTAGCTCGTCACTATTACGGTTACGGGACAACAATGTTTCAATACGGGATACCACAGCGGTAATACTCGTGTCACTTGAGGGCTGCACATAGAATGCGCTAATAAATTTATTGCCATTAATTTGCTGTACCGTCTTATACGGAGCGTATATTTGTAAGTCGAGATTGGGCCCTCCCAATCCACCGCCTCCCTTGGGTTCCAATACCCCCAGAATGGTGAATGGAAGCTCATCAATAGTAATCCGTTTTCCAATGGGGTTACGATTTTCAAATAGCTTTTCTGCTACATCAGGACCAATAACAACAACTTTTCTACTGCTCGACGATTCACTTTCGGAAAAATAGCGCCCTTTTTGTAGCCTAAGATTGAGCATGGAAAATATATCGCGCGTTCCTCCAACGAGTTGGGTGTTTACTATTTCTGAACGCGATATTGCCTGTACCGTGGATTGAGTTATGGGTACTACACGAGCATCGTGTATCTGTGTTCTTAGGGTAATATAGTCTTGTGCATCGAATTGTTTGGCGTTTAAAGAAGAATTACCCCGACCTGCTTGTATCTTAAAAGGTAGCACATACACAATATTACTACCGAGGGATTCAAAGGTATCTTGAATATAGACTTTAATTCCCTCACCTAACGCCAGCAGCAATACGACGCTGTATACGCCGATAATAATACCCAATGACGTAAGAAATGAGCGACCCTTATTTTTTTTTAAATCCTCTATGCCTTCGCGTACATAAAACCAAAACCGTCTCATTGTAGTTCTCCATCCTGTATATGAATAATGCGCTTAGCATAGGCAGCAATGGACGCGTCATGGGTGACGATAATAATCGTTTTTTCTTCTTTTTTATGAATTTCCTGCAACAGCTCTACAATTTGTTTCCCGGTTTTTGAATCAAGGTTTCCGGTTGGCTCATCGGCAATAATAATATTGGGATTATTCATAAGAGCCCGTGCTATAGCAACGCGTTGCTGCTGCCCGCCAGAAAGTTGGTTAGGGTAGGCATTTACTTTGGAGCCAATGCCGAATGTTTCAAGAAGAGCTATTGCTCTGCTTTCAGCTTGTGGTTTGGGAGTGTAGCGGCTGGGAAGCAGTACGTTTGCGAGTACGGTGAGATTTGGGATAAGATTAAATTGCTGAAATACAAACCCAACCATTTCGCCCCTAATGCGCGAAATATGTTCATCATCAAGGCTCGCCGTATCTTTGTTTTCGATGCGTACCGTACCGCTTGTGGGCCGTTCTAATAAACCAATAACATATAACAAAGTGGATTTACCTGATCCTGAGCTTCCTAAAATTGCAACAAATTCACCTTTCTTTATCGTGATGGTTATATTGTGAAGCGCCACCACCTCTACTTGTTTCGACGGTCGATAGATTTTTGAAACATTATGAACCTCGATCATGATCAGTACACAATTACGTCACCCCTTTTTAGTCCGCTTATTACCTCGACATACTCAAAGGTTTCAAGGCCGGTGCGTATCCTCTTTTTTTTATCAGTGCCGTTGGGAAGTCGCACGGTAACATATTTTTTATTACTGCCCTCCTCGAGTATTGCTTCAATGGGAATGGTAAGCGCGTTGCGTTTGCGATCAGTAACTATCGTTGCTTCAGCACTCATCCCCATTTTGACTTTACTCAGGAGTTTTGGCGGAAGAGTGATGCGCACCTCGTACGAACTTTCTTCACCAGAAACGGGGGCAAAACCGATATACGTAATCGTTCCCAAAATTGCTTCATTGGGATAGGCATCGAGTATAATATTTGCCTTATCACCCATATGCATGGAAACTACGTCCTGCTGGTCCACCACGGCTTTTAAATAGAGGGTTGTTGGGTCTACTACCACAAATTCAGCTTGTGCGGGCGTTATGTTTACCCCCGCATACGGCTGATCAATCCGCGTCACGACGCCGGCGATGGGAGTGGAGAGTCGACTGAGTTGTAAATTAAGATCAGCAAGCTCTACATCAATAACGCTGCTGTCAAGGCCAAATTGTGATTGCTCTACAATCCGCGTTATTTCGTCGTTAATATACGTATGACCGCTTCCCGTATACGCTTTTTCGTTGTCGTCGAGCGTTTGCTCGAAATCCCAGCGCGTATCAAGGTACGTATTAAGTGTTTTTTTAAGTTTTTTTTGCAATTCACGCTGGTCGAGTGTTGCGATAACTTGCCCCGGTTCAACCACGTCCCCTACTGTTACTCCTACCCACGCAAGTAGTCCCGCGACCTGAAAGCGGAGGGTGGTTTGTTTTTCGGCATCAACATTACCCGACATACTAATAGTTTGCTCTAAATCCCGCTGAGTAACTATGGTGGTGGTTTCTTTTGGTTTTCCAAACGAAGTAAGAGGATTCCAGCGCATCATCCAGGCAACTCCTATTGACCCCAAGATTATTGCTACCATAACAATACGCCTCCAGCGCTTCCTGATGAATAACATCATAATGTGTAGTAGTATTATAATTCATTTATGACTTCTTTTAATGAACATGTGGTTTCAGTGGGTGACTTTAGTGATCTAAATCTCCTAAACAAGGAGACTAAGCATTCGCACAAAGGTGATAATGGCAAGGTGTTGGTTATTGCGGGCTCGTCCCTTTTTCATAGTCCCGGATTATGGGCTGCAGAGCTTTTGGCTCACTTTGCCGATTTAGTGTTTTTTTATTCTCCCCACCACAATAACCGCGAGCTGCTCATGAAAACGAAGAAGAATTTTTTTAACGGTATTGTAGTAACCGCGCAGGATCTGGATTGGTATATACAAGAGTCGGATGTGATACTCATGGGACCCGGACTGATGAGGCGCAAAAATAACACCGATACGACTCCCAACGTATCAACCACTATTCAAATAGAAGCCATAGAAGACGAGGGTGTACTTACCCATGTTTTAACCAATTACTTATTATCGCGTTACCCCGAAAAAAAATGGATTTTGGACGCCGGCGCACTGCAGGAGTTAGAGCTTGAACATTGTTCTGCGAGCATGATTTATACCCCTCATAAAGGTGAGTTGAACCGATTATTCCCTCTGGGTTTTCCGGATGACCTGAAACAGGCTCCGTTGGGTACATGGCTTATTAAGGACAATGGGATTGATTACATTAAAAGCAGTGCTATAGCAGAGGTTTGGAAAAGCGATGGAGGAAATGAAGGGCTTACTAAAGGAGGAACGGGAGACTTGTTAGCTGCTCTGGTTGCCGCACTGCATATCCGCAACCCTCCTCTACTAGCCTGTGCGGCTGGCTCATACGTTATCAAACAAGCAGCGGATGTGTTGTACCAGCGCGTGGGTCCCTATTACACTACCACTGAATTATTGAACGCAATCCCGGAAGTGGTATGGAGTTTAGCTTCAAAAACCCAAGGTTAAGTTGTGCCCCTGAACGCGTTGCATATTAAATTGATCCTTCCAGTTTTCAACCAGTAACACCTTTTTTTTGGGAATGTCTGGGTAATAAATATATCCCCGTTCAACCCCATGCATAAACAGGTCGCGGGTAAGACGAACATCATCTTTGCAATAGGCAATAAGCTCATCCATCTTTCCCTGTTTATATAATTCAATAGCGTGCAGGCCATGTCCGGTTTTTCCTTGGTTTAATGTTGCCTGCACTAAGTCATCAAGCGGCAAACGCTTCCCTAGTTTTTCTTTAATATCTTCCAAAAGGTCAAAGTGAGGAAGGCGATAAACGTCTCCCACATAGTATTCATTGAGTACCGCCAAGTCAAAGCTATTTGAGTTGTATCCGATAATAACCGATGCTTTTTCGAACAGTTTAAATAACTCAGACAGCTGTGATTCAGTGAAGGCATGCGCCTGTTCGGTTGCAAAATCATAGGCGGCAACCACCGACACCTTCAGTTTCCGCACGTCATTATTGACATCTCTAAACGAACTTTGGGTTTCAATATCGAATATAAGCGGTTTTGCCATTTTTGATGTGTCTTAGCTTACAAAATATCCTTGAATAAACATAGTGGCTAATAGTAATTGTGCAAAGGCAAATATAACACAAAGAACTATTTTTACGCCAACTGATTGGATGCGCGCAAGGTATAGGAATGATGAAATAGAAAACAGGCAATAGCGCGGTACGGAAGAAAATGTGCCGGTAAGTGTTGGCAAGATAAGCGTTGCCAACGAAAACAATAGTATTCCGGTTTGTAGCGGCAGCTTTTGATAGCGATTTTTTTGGAATAGGTACCAGCCCTCCAAGCACACTGCCACAAACATAATAGTAAAGAGTGTCACCTCGATTACAGCAACGCCGTATGCAACTGACAAGTCAGCGGTGGTAAGAATGCGCAGGTACCGATAATACACCTGAGGAAGCAAAATAAGGTTCGTGCTTCGGTTTGCTCCAAAGGCTGGTTGGGCAGTAAAAAAATACAGTGGATCGCCCGTTGTATACCATAAGTACGCCATATATAAAAGTAATCCTATAAGTGGAGCACTTACTGAGATTATGCTCAACCAACGTTTTTGCTTATGTTGCGTGGCTATCAGTACTGCAGGAAAGAATAAAAATACTCCGGTAAGGCGGGTAAGCGATGCGCCCAACAATGCCGCCACTACTGCGTAGTGTTGCTTAATGAGTAATAGAAGAGCAAGGGTGACGAACAGAAGAAATACTGACTCGGTATACAGAGTATTGAAAAAAAAGGCGGTAGGAAATGAGAGATACAGCGATATAAACCAGAATCTATTGCCCTTTTCCAAAAGGTGCTTGCTGGTTGCATACAGAAGCAGGACACCAAGTATAAAAGAGATGTTGGCAATAAGTATTCCAGCAAGCAGATAGTTGCGTTGCAGAAGACTTGCCACAATATGAATGAGGCTCGGAAACAGCGGAAAAAATGCCTGTTCGTACTGGCTGTACCCCATGCGGGCAATAAGTATATAGTGAAGCCCATCGAAGTTTGCCAATGGACGCAGAAACGAAGGAGCGTACTCGTTGAGTATTTCCCCATAAGGGAAATTTCCTTCGTAAGGAATAATATGGGTAAGCAGCGCTACTGCGCCCCATACAATAGCAGTTTTTATTGCTATTCCTACGAGTAATAAGGTGTGTTCCCGCTTCATTACGATCTGATTCTAGCAGTATTTTTGCGTCGCCGTCGATAGAACCATAACCATATGCCTCCAAAAACAACAATGCTTACTGCAGCTGCAGTAGAAGCTACTGTGTATGATCGCGTGGCACTTTTTTTTGCCTTTACTGTTGATTCACCCAGCACCGTAGGGGATTTATCATTTTTTCTTTTGCCATAAACAATTTGCTTCTGGTTGGTTTTGATCGGTGTTGAGATGGCATTTTTTTTCACTGGGGCAGCGGACTCGTGATAAGTAGTCTGTTGAGCGTCAGTTTGGCTCTGGCTCTGATTTGCGGTGGGATTCGTTTTATTTTCCTGGTTTATCCCAAAGGGAATAACCGCCACCACTTTTTCGTCTTTAATAGGATTGGCACGCTTTGGGTTAAAGGGAAATAAAATAGTTGATTCGTATCCGCGTGGGTCTTTATCACCGGGAACAATACCACTCACCGTGTCCCATACGTCATTTTCTGCAGTAATTTGGCCAATATAAATATGATAGGTGCCATACCCGGTACCGCTCACAATGAGCCGATAGGTGTCTGCTGGGGCGTTAGGAATAAAAATAATTCCATCATGTTCCTCAAATACACTACTACTATTTTCGACACGCATAGTTACGGGTGATTGTTTTAAAAATACCAATGCGGGAGATATGACGGTTGGCGCTCCCTCGTGTATATCAGCAGGCTCATATGAGATACCAAGGGTATTTAGTATTTGCACAATGCCCTCTTCGGTATAGACCAGTTGCTGATGGTCAAGATTCAGTGGTATGCTGGGTACATCCTCGAGTTTAGTGATTGCGGGTACGGTGTAGTCTCCGGAAACCAACACGCTTTCATAGGGTTCACCATCAGCATAGTTCTGTACTAACTTATGGGTTGTTCCGGCCTCTTTTACTTTATAGCCCCACAGCGTATCGCTTCGGGAAGTGCCATATATCTGTGTTGCTATTGCGGGTAGTATATCTCCTAACTGGCTATTATAGGCAGGGATGAGCTCGTTACGGAGCGTCATGCTTGCAATATCCCGAACAGCCCCCTCTGACGTAACAAGAAATGGATACGTGGGCAATAGATCAAACAGTACTGGCATGCTCTTTTGAAACGTTTCGCGGGCGGTATCAAATCTAGTTTGGTTGAGTATGTATATTATTTTAGCGGCAAGCCAAGCATTAGTGTCGCTACGGTCAAGTTCTCCCGCAGCAAGAGGTTTATAGCTGGAGGCAGATCCCTGATGAGGACTGCCAATGGTGATAAGTTGCTCTATATTCGTTGGGTATTGTTGTGCATATAAGCGGCCGGTAAGTCCGCCCAATGAGTGTCCCACTAACTTTATTTGAACTACCGGATCAAAATTCCATACCGTTTCCTCAAGAAAGGCATGCAGCTGCTGTATGGTGGTAGATAGGTGCTGTCTCCAATCGTAGGCAAATACATATACGTCGCGTCCCTGCTGGTAGTCGAGTTTCGCTAGGGTGGTAAGCAAGCCATCGTATTCATGGACGAATGGGGCGATATGCCATTGTTCAGAGGTTGTTGGGTCATTGTGCAGTAGTGCGTCTTCGTTCCAGGATGCGAGCATGCCGGGAAGCAGTACCATGACTGATTTGTAATGAGTGGCTATATTCATATGCCACACTCCTTGCGTATCCCGGCCGAAATAGTACAGCAGCGGCGTATTTTTTATCCATATAAACGAGGGATCTATGGTATGGCTCTCGTTGTACCAGTTATTGGGTTGTATAAGATATCCTAGATCCTCCCAAACACTTTCACAGGTGGGCGTTCCTGATAGAGTCGCTATTTTAATTCCCGTATAGAACGGCATATGGTAGACAAGATAGTACTTTCCATTATGGTCAATAACAAAAGGGCCATCTCCCTCTCGTATCAATGATTTTGGGCAAACGCTCCATGCGTTGCCGTCTGGGGAAGTAGCCATACCAATTTGCCACGTTCCTCCATGGTTCGGTTTTCCGGAAAAAAATAGGTAGTAGGTGTTGCCGCGTTTCATAACAAAGGGCGAGGCAACTTGCTGGTCGTACCATGTGTGAGCGGTTGGCGCGAGAATACGATGGGTATCGTTTATGCACGTTTCTTCGCTGCAAGAGCGGACATAGATAGAAAACAGTCCATCGTTATCTGATGCGTACCATAATTGTTGAATTGAACCATCGATAAACATAAATGGGGCGGAAACGTTTTGTTGTGATAGGGAGATTATATTTTTTGTTGTCCACTGAATGCCGTTTTGGCTTTGCATCATAAGGAGCGCAGAACCTTGCTCGGGATGGCTGCTTACGAGTACGGCTCGCGCTTGTTGATTATGCATCCACACATGGCCTTGAGCTGGATTACTATAACCCGAAGGTAGCTCTAGACGAAGTGGATTACCTTTGTATGGTTCGATCGTGTGGTAAAAGGCGTAGCTGTGCTTGGGCAATAGCGCTGCGCATAAGAGCAAAAAAATACCAGCGAAGTAAAGACGCATGATTTTCCACTATAGAAGACAAGTGCAGCCTATAACAACGGACTATACACAACAGTATTGTCCTTTATTGTTTTTGGACATCAAGCCTTCTTGTACTAAATGGTTGAGCGCTTTTTGTATATTGTTTTTTGGATATGGCAGCGCAGTGCAAAGATGAGGCATTGAAACAGGTGTCGGCATATTAAGCAGATATGAAAGGATATGTCCCCGCACTTGGCGCAGCGATCCTTTAAATTTTGATTGTTTACTATAGTGCGCACTGCTGCGATTATGCGCCCCTTGTTGTTTAAGATAGGTACCATAATCCATGAGCGCCCAGTACCATTCACGGGGATTGTTTCTATCTATTGTTTTTTCTATTAATGGGAGTATGGCTGCATCGCTTACGTTAGGTTGGTTGGTGAAAAAATGATGAATAAACACCGTGCGGATATTGGTTTCAATAAACACTGCTGGTAGGTCATATGCGTAGGCAATGATTGCTCCGGCCGTTCCCCTGCCAATACCGGGAAGCTTCACCAACTCTTCCGCTGTGTATTGTTTTCCAGATGGCTGAGCTGCTATGTGGTGTGCCGTTTCCCAAAGGTACTTTGCCCGCCGGTTGTAACCCAAACCCTGCCAGGCGGTAAGAATTTCTGTAAGGCTCGCCTGATGCAGTGCTTTAAATGAGGGATATTTTTGGGTGAAAGCACGGAAGTAATTGATAACGCGGGAAACCTGAGTTTGCTGAAGCATAAACTCAGAAACACATACTCGATACAGTGTCGGCTGGTGGCGCCAGGGCAAATCACGCCCTTGTTGGTTATAGTAAGCGTATACCCGAGAGCGGAAATCCTTAGTATTCATGCGGTATGATGATACAATACCCTCAATGAACATGCAGAAGGATATGGTTGTTGATCTTCATATTCATTCACATAATTCGCGTGCAACCAGCAAACACATGGATTTGGAGGGCTTGTATATTTGGGGGAAAATAAAAGGAATTAATATTATTGGAACCGGAGATTTCACTCACCCGGGGTGGTTTATTGAGTTGCGTGAAAAATTGCGTCCTGCAGAACCGGGGTTATTTCGTTTGTCTGAGGAAGAGGAAAAACGGCTTGATAAAAAAGTACCAAGGGCCTGCAAAAATAACATCATCCGTTTCATTCTAACCGTGGAGGTAAGTACGATTTATAAAAAAGCCGGAAAAGTGCGCAAGGTGCATTCGGTGGTCATTGTCCCCAATTTTGAAGCGGCATCCTATGTCAACGCGAAGCTGTCGCGCATCGGAAATCTAAAGGCCGACGGCCGCCCTATCATCGGCATGGACAGCAAAGAACTGTTGCGCATTGCGCTTGAGAGCCATCCCGAATCACTCTATGTGCCGGCCCATATTTGGACACCGTGGTTTTCAATATTCGGATCTAAGTCAGGCTTTAATTCACTCGAAGAAACATTTGATGAACTGACGCCTCATATTCATGCGGTCGAAACCGGTTTGTCTTCTGATCCTGCTATGAATTGGCGGCTTTCACAACTCGATCATTGTACGCTTATCTCCAATTCCGATGCCCATTCTCCACAAAAATTGGGACGCGAGGCCAATGTGATACGGGCGAACCTTTCATATACAGAAATTATTGGTGCAGTAAAAACAAATGACGCCCGTTTTGTAGGCACGATTGAATTTTTTCCTGAGGAGGGTAAATATCATTATGACGGGCATCGGTTATGTAATGTGCGTTTTAGCCCATCAGAAACGCATGCCCATCAGGGATTGTGTCCCCGCTGTGGACAACCATTAGTGGTAGGAGTTGATTCTCGGGTAGATGAGCTGGCAGACCGCCCGGTGGGCTATGAGCCAAAGAACCATAAGCAAGTGGAATATATTATTCC
>PFEE01000065.1:0-276 GCA_002793745.1 Candidatus Roizmanbacteria bacterium CG10_big_fil_rev_8_21_14_0_10_45_7
GGTGAACGGCACCATTCCCTTTGCTGCAGCCACTCCTCCAACTACTGATGTAACTGCCAGTATCCATATTGCCTCCGATAAAACCAACTATACGCCCGGAGAAACCGTAGCACTGAAGGTTTTTTTGCGCTCTGGTACACCTCCTGACACCGGTACCTTGTCTAATTTTGTTTCAAGTGACATAGTTATTCGCTATACGGACAATGGTATTACTCCACAAATGACGGGTGGAGCACTCCAGGTGGAGAGTCCCTTTCAGGCCGGCATAGCAACCGT
>PFEE01000065.1:416-558 GCA_002793745.1 Candidatus Roizmanbacteria bacterium CG10_big_fil_rev_8_21_14_0_10_45_7
CCGAATCATTCTCAATAGAAACCAATTCAAAGATATACATAACCGGAGGCCTCAATACCTATATTCGCTATGTTGATGGAACTAATAATATACAGACCATTTCATTCGGTACGACATCATTGGTCAGTCCCAGTGTAAGCCC
>PFEE01000065.1:613-3611 GCA_002793745.1 Candidatus Roizmanbacteria bacterium CG10_big_fil_rev_8_21_14_0_10_45_7
CTCAGTAGCTCTTGAGGGTGTTCCCCTAGGCACAGAGCCTTACTCAATCTACCTTAAGGGGCCCAAGCATTTACGAAAGCGCATATGTACCCTGGCTCCTGCAGAAGCTGATGCAGAGCGCTCATGTGATACGCCACAGATTATTATAAACGCAGCTGCAGTAAGTGCAAACTGGAGCCCTATTCGACTATTGGTCGGTGATCTCGCTCCTCAGGACGGAGTACTGAACACGATTGATGTAGCTAAGATGCGCTCAAGTGTTCTCTCACAAGACGCAGACGCCGTATCAGATGCCGATCTTAACTACGACGGTGTGGTCAATGGCACTGATGTATCGCTATTCCTGGAAAGCATGCAGCGCAAATACGACGACGAAATTATTGAAAACTCAGCCCAATAAAAAAAATGGATGGCATCTTTCGATGCCACCCACCTTCTTTGTGAACTAAAATAGGTTTACTTTAATTCTACCTTTGCCCCTGCTGCTTCCAATTTTTTCTTTGCCTCGTCAGCTTCTTCTTTTTTTGCTCCTTTGAGTACCTCTTTTGGAGTGGACTCAACGAGTTTCTTTGCATCAATAAGGCCGAGGTTCTGATCAATTTCACGAACTGCTTTAATAACCTGCAGCTTGTTCGCTCCTCCATCGGTTAACACGACGTTAAAGGTGGTTTTTTCCTCTGCTGCCTCTTGAGATCCTGCCGGACCTACTTGAGCTCCTGCACCTCCTGTTGGAGCTGCCATGGCTACGGGGGCTGCCGAAACCCCGAACTTCTCTTCAATGGCTTTTACCAGCTCATTAAGCTCAAGAACTTTAAGATCTTCAATTGCTTTTAGTATTTTTTCTACTTTTTCAGACATGCGCGCTCATCTCCCCTCTTATGATTGTTTTGAACTAATAGCATTGATATCAACCGCTAAACGGGAAATGTCATAACGCAGGGCATAGTGTAATTGTTGTATCGGTGACTGAAGCATGCTCGCCAAACGTCCATACATCTGGTTCTTGGTAGACATTGAAGCAAAACTCAACACTTGTTTGGGATCATAGACGGTGCCGTCTATCCAGCCGATTTTAAAGGTTATAGTTTCACTATCCTTAAACAGCTCAGCAAATGTCTTTACCACCGACGCCACGTCGTCACTGTACACCAAAATAACGCCGCTTTGCTCAAATAGGACTTTGTCAGTATATAACTCTTCTGGCAATGATTTACCTTTTGCTGCCTGTTTAAACAGGGTGTTTTTAACAAACCGTAGCTTTGCCTTAAGAGGTGCCAACCGCTTGCGCAATTCCTCAAATTGCTGATGGGTGACATAGGTGCTGGTAAACAGCATCACGGCCTGTGCGCCATCAAATTCCTGGGACAGTTGTTCAATGCGCTCTTCACGCAATTCACGGGGTTTTCGTTGTAGTCTAAATTTAAGTTTCATAGGTTCTCCTCCGAAAGTCTTACGTTGCCCAGCTAAGCTGGATTGCTCTCTTCATTGGAAACTAGTAAATAGTATACCAAATGCCACCCTCTTGCTGCAATAGTTATTTCTGAACTGCTGCAGCGGCCTTTGACTCTTTCACCAGGGTATCATATGATTGAACGCCGACGTATTGCCGTGCCGCTTTACCCTGCCAAAAAATATAGATGGTAGGAATACTCATGACCCCATACTCCTGAGCTAACTCATTTGCCTTATCGACATTAACCTTCACGATTTTAATATTCTTCCCTTCTTTGGCATCAATCTGTTCAACAATCGGGCCTAATACTTGGCATGGCGCACACCAATCGGCATAGAAATCAACCAATACCGGGCGCGTTTTCTCGTCCAATACTTCTTTTTTAAACTCAGCCGGTGATGTTAGATGTAATATAATGATTTATTCGGTAAATTTTATAATTTCTGCCTTGCAAGCAGTAGGCAAACAGGTTAGCATATAGATTATCGCATGTCAATGTTGTCATATATAGTTTTAGCTCAACACAAGGCTCTATTACAAAAAGGCGTCGATGCCCTTTTGCATGAGTCTGGTGTTATGCAAGGCCGTATATACACCTTTGCGCATAATACTCCCCAACCACCTATTGAAGAAATACGAAAAATAAAGCTCATGGCCTCATCTCAATTTGAGCAACCAACCGCATTTATCATATGGAACCTTGATGGAGCCAGTGAGCTTACCCAAAATACCCTACTTAAAATAGTGGAAGAGCATCCCGATAACCTGTTATTCATTTTTCCCGTCACATCCGAGGCTTCGGTGCTTCCCACTATATTGTCGCGCCTCGTGATTAAGCGCATCGTGTCATCCGACGAGGGCATCACCGCCGACAGTGTTCATACTCAAACCTGGCAAAAAATGGTGGCAAACCCCCGTTCTGCTCTTGCCAGCACTCTTATTGGCGTCGATAACAAAAAGTCAGAGGATATTGTGCCGGTCATTAACGATTTCCTGTGCTACGGATACCAGCACATCAAAAAACAGCAGACTTCTCCACCTATTACACCGTATCTGACTAAGGCACTCTATGCGCTTCGCCTTATACGCGAACAAAATATGGATCCTGAGCTAGCGTTAAACAGCATCTTTCTGTAAATAATAACTATAAGTCTTAATTGAATATTACTATAAGTTCATTAGAGTGCTCTTGCACTGCTTTCGAGCATTGTTGTACACTCATTACCAATGGCATTTAATCTTCATTTGCAGGAAAAGCAGGTCCGTATCGCAACGATTGTATTGGGAACCATTGGGGCGCTTTTGGTTGGTATTATTGGTTTTAATATCTTTAAAGATCAAATTACCCGCGCCAGCGACACCACACCACAAGCTGTTACCATTACTGATGTCAATGCCTCTACGGCCAAAATCAAATGGACTACCGATACCGAAACGCAAAGTGTGGTTGAATATGGCCTTACCCCCACCTCACTTACCTTTTTCGCACCCGAATCCATCAAAACAAAAAAACACGAGGTATCACTTAACCTTCTGGTTGCCGGT
>PFEE01000065.1:3706-3848 GCA_002793745.1 Candidatus Roizmanbacteria bacterium CG10_big_fil_rev_8_21_14_0_10_45_7
AAATGTACCTACACCGAATATACTGCGTCATTTGGCACCAAGAACCCCAAATACGATCAGGATAACAACGGGATTGTTAATTCACGCGACTATTCGGTATGTTTACAGAAGAACAGTACCATAACCTCGTCACCAGCGCCTA
>PFEE01000002.1:0-6117 GCA_002793745.1 Candidatus Roizmanbacteria bacterium CG10_big_fil_rev_8_21_14_0_10_45_7
GGAAAAAATTCCTCCGGCAAACAGTATCAGCGCTAAAACCGAAACCACAATTAAACCGATATTAATGAGAATGATCGAGAGTACATTTTTTTTAAGCAGTTCCCAGGATTCCTTGATGTGATGCCCCAAGTTGAAAGACTCAGTGTTGTTATTATCCATATAAGCTATATCATATCACACTGTATACTTACACTACTATGTCAGAAATCATAAGCGGCCAATCGTTGCATGCAGCAGCTCCTCCGCCAATTGAACAGCAACCGAACCCCACTATCGCTTCGCACCGTTGGTTTGATAAAGCATTAAACGTCGCCTCCATAGGCGGCAGCACGATTGGATCCATATTGTTTCTGACGGGCAACGCAGAGTTAGCTGGTGTTGTTGGCAAAGTAGGCTTAGGGGCTTTTGTAACCAGGATGTTAAGGGGGTTATTAAGAGGAAGAGGACAAAAAAATGGGCAATGATATAGTAACGCTAGTACTTCGAGTGCTGTCGAGTATTGGGTATGAGGGTGACAAACAGTTATTTGCAAAAAAGTTTATCTGGGTATGTGAGAAACAGGCTCTTGATCTGGTTGTTAAGAAATTACCCAAGCACCATCAATCGGCTATCTATGGCGCTCTTAATGAAAAAATACTGTCGGAACAAAGCAGGGCTTATTTAACCACTGTATTGCAATCAGAATCCTATCGGAACACCTTGCTGTTGGTTTTTCAACAAAACCTAGAGGATTATATGCAAACCGTTGCACCTTCCCTTTCTGAAGAACAGGCAACAAAAACGGCACAAATACTAAAAGAATATTTATAATTTTATACTCGTTTACCGAAACAGTCGGATTAGGCTTACCGTGACTGCTTTCCAAAAGGTAATAATAGCCTGGTCGGTGAAGGCTGAGCACTATGATCCGTGGTAGCCCCTGGTGTTGCTTTAATGTCAGGCATCGTGCTTTCTCCCAGTACGCGCAACTCATTGTAGAACGTGAGTTGCGTTGATGATGTTTGGGCGCCAAGCACATCAGTATTATTAGTGCCCTTTCCAACAGTATACAAGGTTGTATTACTCGAGTTCGTTGAGCTGGAAATCATCAAGATAGAGGATCGTAAAAGCCGCTAATACTGACACGGCATAGCTCAATAACGTATTATCGGGTAGTAAATAGGTATCGAGAATCCCCCATACTCCCCTCCAAAACATAACTACGGCAGTTGCCATAATAAGAATGTGGATAATTTTATGTCGTTTTTTGAATTGCCGATACAGTCTCAGGGGTTGCATAGGTAGGTTTCAGTCTAACACATCATACCCCGTTTTTTCCATAACGTTGATTAATTTTTCTCTGGTAACTTTTTTGGTATCAAATTCAATTTCGGTTTCCTGTTTTGCATAATCAGTTCTTACTGATAGTACTCCATCGAGATCTTCAAGTTCAAAATCAATATTCATAGCACAAGCCGTACAGTGCATGCCTATGATTTTTATTTTTGTTTTAACTATGGTACTCATATAACTTCGATAACTCCTCCATACATGCCCATTGAACAAGCAAACGGAATTTTTCCTGTTTCTTTTGGAGTAAACGTAAAGGTATACGACTCATTCGGTTGTAGGTTTTTGTTTATACCCAGTGTAGGCGCTCGGAAAGCAGAGGCACAGCTATAGGCATTTTGACCGACAAGTTTTACGGTAACCAGAGATCCTTTTTTAACCCTAACATAATTGGGCGAATAGCCGCTTGCGGTAACCCGTATTTCCACAGTTTGTGATACGGGAGCCTCATTGTACAGTTTCTCTGTTGTTTTGGGCCTCAAGGCTATAGGAGAGCCTGCAGCGACCAGCGCGCCGTTCATGGAGGTAACACCCAAATAGATAACGGCAAGAGCTGCGATTTTTAAGAATTTTGATCTATAGGTGTCGCCCAATAGGCTGGTAAGCCACCCGATGCCAAAAAACAGCGGTGTTGTACCCAGTACAAATACGGCCATAATTGCGGCTCCCAAAAGCGGACTTGCGCTGCTGATTGCCAGCGCCTCCATGGCAAGCGTGGTGCCACACGGAATAAAAACAGTCATTGCCCCCAATAGCGCAGGGGCAAACATATCCCTACTTCTCGATTGACGCTTAATACTTCTGGTTAAAAACTGAGGAGGTTGGATAACGGCATATCTCAATAGGGGGTGAACGTCGAGAAGGTTGAGCGCTATGACGATCATATATAATCCGGCAATAAATTGTATGGTTATTTGTGCTGTTTCGTTTATCCCTATTGCCCCCCCAAATGCCCCCAAAAGGAATCCTAAAACGGTGTATGCCACGAGCTTTGCGAGCAGAAAAGCTAAAGTGGGGTAAACAGTACCGCTATCGTGTTTGCTCTGCTTATCTTTTTTTGCAGCAATAATCGAAGCAAGCAATCCCCCTTGCACCGCGAGACACGTTAATCCCCCAACGGTTAATCCGGTTAAAAAAATAATCCACAGATTAGGCATGCTTATAGGTCAACTTTTTTTAATAATAACGAATTACCCACGACCGAAACAGAACTGGTTGCCATGGCAACCGAAGCAAATATAGGATTTAATAACAAGCCGAAAAACGGGTACAGCGCACCCATGGCAACCGGTATAAGCAGCACATTGTATCCAAACGCCCAAAATAGATTCATCTTAATCGTGTTCATAGTTTTTCTCGATAACTCAATAGCAGAAGCCACCGACTGCAAGTTTTTGTTGATTAAGGTAATATCGGCAGCTTCTATGGCAACATCGGTGCCACTACCCATGGCGATACCAACGTCAGCGGTTGCGAGTGCCGGGGCATCATTAATGCCGTCCCCTACCATAGCAACAATCTTCCCCTGCGCCTGAAGTTTTTTTATTTCTGCTTCTTTTTGATCGGGCAATACTTCTGCTAATATTCTGGTAATGCCCAGCTTTGAAGCAATTGCCTGAGCGGTTCTGGTGTTGTCGCCGGTAATCATGACCACCTCAATATTTTTTTTATGAAGCGCTTCTACTGCATCTTTGGCAGAGTCTTTTATGGTATCAGCCACGGCAATGAGTCCGACTAAAGTAGTATTCACACCAAGCATCATAACGGTTTTCCCGTTCCGTTCAAGTTGTTCTACGCGTTCTCTAGTTGTGTCTAATGAAATATGTTTTTGCAGCATAAATTTTCGATTACCAAAGTAAATTTTTTTACGATTAAGTATCCCTTCAACCCCATGCCCTGCGATTGCCTTAAATTGTGTTACGGGTACACTGTTCACGTGCTCATCTTTTGCCTTTCTCGTAATAGCCTCAGCGAGTGAGTGTTCTGATCCTGTCTCAATGGATGAAGCGAGTGCCAGTAGCTCATCTTTTTCTATGTCGGTGATAGGGATAATGTCGGTGACTTCAGGCTTGCCGTTGGTTAACGTCCCGGTTTTATCAAACACAATCACATTTACTTTGTGAGCAATTTCCAGACTTTCGGCGTCTTTAATAAGTATTCCTTTTTGTGCCCCAAGTCCGGTTCCCACCATAATGGCGGTGGGGGTAGCGAGGCCCATAGCGCACGGGCAGGCAATAATAAGGACGGCTACCATATTGAGTAGCGCAAAAAGCAAGACAGGATTTGGTCCAAATAGATACCAAATGGCGAATGTTGCAATGGCAAGCATAATGACAACCGGAACAAAGTATGAAGATATAGTATCGGCTACGCGCTGTATGGGAGCCTTAGAGCCTTGCGCCTCCTGCACCAATCTGATGATGTGCGCAAGCATAGTATCCTTTCCAATTCTGCTGGCAGTGTAGGTGAATGTTCCCGTTTTATTCATAGTCGCGCCTACCACCGTATCTCCGGCATGTTTATCGACAGGAATGCTTTCTCCGGTTATCATTGATTCATCAATGGAAGATTCCCCTTCAATAATAGTTCCATCAACGGGAATTTTTTCTCCGGGTCGTACGCGTACCACATCACCAATACGTACCTGTTCTATGGAAATGTCTATTTCTTGCCCGTCTCGTATGACCCGTGCCGTTTTTGCTGCAAGGCCAATGAGTTTTTTTATGGCTTCTGAGGTTTGCCCTTTTGCTTTTGCTTCAAAATAACGGCCCAAAAGAATGAGCCCGATCACGATTGCGGCAACATCAAAATAAGGCATAACCTCCAATCCTAAGTCCATGACAACACGAGGGAAAAAGGTGACAAAGGCAGAGTATAGATATGCCACCGTTGTGCCCAAAGCAACCAGCGTGTCCATGTTAGCGGTTCGATGTTTGAGCGCTGGAACTGTGGCGCGGTAATAATCCCATCCTGCCCAGAATTGAACCGGCGTAGCCAACAGCAGCTGAACCCAAAAAATTTTGAGCCACTCCGGCGCGGTTTGAATTAATCCGGGAAAGCTGCCCCACACAATAAGCAAACCCAAGAAAAGGCTTACCACAACTTTCCTTCTGAGCTGTTCTAATTCTTCAGTTTTATCTGGTGGGGTTCCTATGGTGTATCCTACCCGAGTTACCGCAGAAGAAATCTGTTCTTCATTACATATATCGGCGTCATAGGTTACCGTTGCTTTTTCTGTCGCCAGGTTTACCACGGCGCTGTTAACTCCGGGAGTTCTGGTAAGGGATTTTTCTATTATCCGTACGCATGACGCGCAGTGCATGCCCTTAATCGGATAGGTCTTTTTTACAACAGCCATATTAATTTATTTCTTCATTAAGAAAAACCAGTAGGTAAAACCGATACCCAGTATGCTGGCAATTAAAACGAGTATTTTATCGAGCGTCATGTCAAAGATCCTTTCTTGGTTTTTTTGAATACGTTCATGATTTCCTCAATGGATTTTGCTATTTTTCCCTCTTTTATTTGGTTTACGACGCAGCTCTTAAGATGGTTTTCAAGCATAATAGTATCAACTTCTTTTAACGCACTTTGTATAGCCTGATTTTGATGAATGATATTTATGCAGTATTCATCCTATTTTAAGCCGATGAAGTAATCTTTGTTGTATATTTTTTGGTGCGTGCATATATCCCCCCTAGGGGGATAGTATGACATCACTCTTTACAACAGTCAATGGCTTTTTTTACCAGTTGCCCCAGTTTTTCAAACATACTGGCCGATCCTTTTACTGTTGGTTTCGGGTCTTCGCTTATAAATGCAACCTGTGCCGATTGGGTTTGTTTCATGTCCTTAGTGTTTAGCAAACCAAGATTAAGCCCCCAGAACAAGCTATAGAGCTGGTAGGAGTTTTTAAACATTATTTGTGCCTCGTTTTTGTCACCTTTCGTTAATGCCTTCGTCCCTACTTCCATAAACCGCATGGATGATGCCAACAGGTGTTTACTGATACACCACACTTCACCCTCATAATCTTTGATAATTCGCTTTAACGCGCTCTTTCGCATTTCACGGATTTCATTCAATAAATCAAGATATTTAGTATCACCGGTCTTGCTATACGTAAAAAAGAAATGTTCCTCCATTGAGATTAAATTCATAATGCCAATAGAAAGATCCTCATCAGAAGAAAGATCAAGTTTTTCACCTTGTTCCATCTTTTTTACTTTGTTCATAAATTCATTAATATCAGGCTGAACACGTTGGTGCTTCATATTGATGTTTAACTGGTAATGCGATAAAAAACAAAACTGGCTAACGACAGTAGCAATACGGGAATGATTACTTTTTGATAGAACATATACACTTTACCTTTATTAGTTGCTCTTAAAAACTGATCAAGCCAGACGCCAATGAGAAAAAGAGTCGATCCGGCAAGCGTACCCAGCAGTATTTTGTCGGTTCCCCACAATGTATTTTCCGGCAACCCAATCATGTTGCCCCAATACAGCGGAGGAATTACAAAAAGAAAAAAAAGTATGATTGATACTATTTTTTTGTACGGTACGCGCCATTTCTTTTTTTCCAGCCAGTCTGCAAGCCATAGTCCGCTTGAGAAAATTATTCCGCCAATCCATATACCGGTAACCGTGTCGTCAATCCCCAACCAGCGCGACACACCCAAACCGGCACCTACCGCTATGGTGCACAGGGGGCATACCGCATAGACTTGACTAGCAGATGTAAAAAAGAAAAAGAGTCCAATCAGCAAGGCAATAATGAATTTCA
>PFEE01000002.1:6267-11758 GCA_002793745.1 Candidatus Roizmanbacteria bacterium CG10_big_fil_rev_8_21_14_0_10_45_7
GTATACTTCCTTTTTAACTATCTTAATTTTCTCTTCTATTCTATTTTCCTTCATCCATTCTTCAACGTCAGCACAGTGCGGACACGTATTTCCGTAGTAATACACCAAACCTTCTGATTTACTACTGCTTCCGTACACAATTGCAGCCAATAAGCCTATAATGATAATTACCAGCAAGAGCGTAAAAATGGTTTGCCTCATGCAGACTACAGTATACCTCTCTGGGAAAAGAGTTAATAACTTCTATTACAAAACAGGCAGGAGTGAGGACTTATGGATAAAAATTTCTACAAAGAGGAACAGTACGTATATGGCAAGCAACGCAAAGCCTTCTGTACGAGATATGGTATTTTTTGTCCGTGCAAAATAATAAAAAATAAGGAGGCCAACCACTAAAAATAGCAGGCTACTCAGGTAGCTGTTGGTAAGCAGTACCGGTTTTCCATAGGCAAGCGTAAGGATGCCGACAAGAAATGTATTAAAAGCGGCAGACCCAATATAATCACCAAATGCAACCTGGTTATTGGTCATAAACGCTGAGCGCATAACGAATGATAGCTCCGGAATATTAGTGCCAATGGCAATGAGCAATAAGCTAATGATGAACGGGGAAATATTGAGGGCGCTTGAAAAATACATCGTTTGTTCAACCACAAATCTACTGGCAATAAATATGGTAGCAATACCAAACAGTATCCGTACCAACTCCTTGCCAACCTGTATGCCTGATTTTGAGTTGATATTTTTTATTTTTTCAAGCAAACCTCTTCTGGTTTGAATCGCAATGACCAGCACTCCAAAAAGTGACAGTATAATGATACTATCTACCCTGTCTACCACTCCGTCCATTGCCAAAATAACCGGTAGGGCGATAACCACCAGAGAAGCCGGAAGATTAAACCCCTGAAACTCGCTTGAAATCTTAATGCTTTTTCCCGTGATAGCCAAAAGCGGAATGACGAGCATAAAGATAACGATAGAAGCGCCAATTAAGGTTCCTACATAAATTTCGGGATCGTTTTCAAGAATGGCATTAACCCCCACCGACAATTCGCCTATGGAAGTAAAAAAACCCAGTATTAAAAACGAAACAGCAAACGAGGATACCCTTAATATTTTTGACAGTCGTTCAACCGAGCCGATTGCCAAACCCGACCCAACCCAAATTCCTACAAACGATAGTGCGTAAATAAGTACATGGGAATCCATATGGTTTTAGTATAGCAATACTATCATTTTCTATGATGCGTTAGCGTTGAACAGTGTCTTGGATTGTCTCATCCCAGCACTCAGTAATCATACTCGTTGGAAAGTCAGGGTAGAGGGTAAAAACAGAACATTCAATAACGCCATTACCATCCCACACAAGTTTCCATACACTATCTTCTTTTGCTGCAAACCACATTCCTCCCCCACCACCATCCGTTACGCCACCTTGGGCATAGTTTCCGTTAATTTTTGAAACGGTAACGGTGAGTACGTCTTCATTACTATTGTGTTTGAGAGCGATATATTTTTTTATAACGTTTTCCAAAACTGCTTCCTCGTCCACGGTCGGTGTTGGTGTTACGTTTTTTAACACGTTAAATTTCACCGTGCTCAGCATTTTTTCATAGGTAGCCAAATCTTCTTCGCGCCCCAAAGTAACTCTCACCAATACTGTTTTATCATTGGGTACTTCAAAATAGGTTATGGGCAACGATTCAGAAGACCCCGAGCCGGTGCCGGCCATGGCCTGTACCATCCAGGTTGTTGTATACCCCACTGTTCCCGCTGATGTAGTGATTCTTTTTAGTGAAGCAAGCTCGCCATAATTTTGGATTTCTACACTTGCCGCTATTTTTGCATAATCTATAAAGTCCTCGTCTACATAATTACCGATTTTTTGCCCAACCGATAGTGAGATGGCATCGCTCTTGTCGGGATAGCCGGGCTTATCAAGAGGATTAAACGCCGCGCCATCTTTAGAATCCGGGTATTCCCGCACTAACCAACTCGTCGGATACCGTATTGAATAATTATGTTTTGCGTTGGTGTATGTTTTCATGGAGGGTGTTACTGCTGTTTTAGCGTTTTGGGTTTTGAGCATTGAGCGCCCAAACAAAAAGTATGCCGCAATACCAACTCCCATAACGAGCGCGATAACTCCTGCAATTATTACCCATTTTGACACGAGAAACTTTGGATCAGATGGTTGAGGTGTTATTGTTTCTTCCACACATTCATACTCTCAGAAACAGCGTAGTAAGTCAAACATGAAGTGAGTGTTTGTTAATATACGTGTTTCATAGAGTCACGCGCCTCAAACTGGAATACAGAAAACAGTATACTGATAATTATGCTGGTTTTAAGGCATCTCCACCACAGAAGGAGACAAAAAAAATCCTCACATAATTTTTTGGACAACATTATTTATGTGATTGCGTTTGCAGGGCCCGTGATGACAATTCCCCAAATCTACGACGTATGGGTAGCAAAACAACTCTCGGTTAACCCGATAACCTGGGGCAGTTACTGTGTCATTGCTGTTGTGTGGTTGTGCTATGGACTGGCTCATAAGGTAAAGCCAATCATTTTTAGCAATACGCTCGGCATTATTACTACGGGACTTGTGTTTCTTGGCGCAACGATTTACCGCTAAATTAGCGCTTTTCAATTCCTCACCTCAAATTGAACATCGGCCAATACTTGGTGACTCATAAGAAACCTATACCGATAAGTGCCTGGGGCTAAGTTAAGCATACCTGGACCAACTCCAAAATCCATACAGTTGATGTTTGGATTTGTACTGGCATTTAAAATAATATCGCTTCCCTGGGAAACTGTTTTTTGCGTTTCGGTATTCGTTATTTCGGTATCAACCGCAGTCAGATTTTTTTTGGGGACTATGACAGAACAAAACTTATCCTCTTGCCTGGAAAAAGAATTTGCCTTTTTAACGGTTGATGTTTCTATACCCGATCCCCGGGGTATTTTAGCCAAATAAAAATCGGTTAAGAATACACTGGAGTCAAGAATAAACGACTCCGTTTCCTGCTCAGCCAGATATTTGGAAGCGCTGGTATCAACCTTATTGGTTATCGCCGTTATTTCTTCCTTAATCACATCATGGAGTAACCTAGGGGCTTTCTCGTCAGAGATTTTATAAACGATTGGATCAAGCGGTAAAACATGGCGGATAATGCCAAGTTGTAGATTTGAGTTGTCGTTAAATAACACAACAGTCCCTTTGGTTAAGTCGCTCTCTTCAAAACAGCGGTTTAGCTCAAGCAAGCTTCCAGGTGCAATTAAAGAGTTCATTGATTCTCCGCCAACCTTTGTTGAGAAATTGCATATCAGAAATGGAACGTATCTCGTGGGAATATGTTTAATCCATAAGGGGAATGAAAGAATGAAGACGAACAAAGCAACTAACAAATACTTGGATTTTTTTTTAGCGATTTTCATTGTTTATATCTTAACTGATTTTGCTATACTATTTTTGTATCAAGAGGGTAGAGCGTTCTTCTCTATCCAGCAACCGTGCATTTTGCAGCGGTGCTTGTCTCCTATTTTGGAGAGATACGCCAATTATTAATTATTGGAAATATATGAAAATCTATACCTCCGAAAGCGTGTGCGCAGGACACCCCGATAAAATTTGTGACCAGATATCCGACGCAATCCTTGACGCTGCCCTACGGGGCGATGTTCTCTCCCGGGTTGCTGTGGAAACAATGGTGGGAAAAAATATCTGCATTATGATGGGTGAAGTAACCACAAAAGCCCAACTTAAGTATGAACAGATAGCGCGGAGCGTAATCAAGAAGCTGGGTTATGACAAGGCAGAATATGGATTTTGGGATAAGTCAAGGGTTGAGGTATATATTCATGAGCAATCCAGAGAAATAGCCCAAGGAGTAGACGAAAAAGGAGCGGGAGACCAGGGTATGATGTATGGTTTTGCATGCAATGAAACAGCGCAACTCATGCCAATACCGATTATGATAGCTCATGCTATTGCCTGCAGGATAGATGAAGTTCGCCAAAAATCAATTTTGGAATATCTTAAGCCGGATGGCAAAACGCAGGTATCAGTTGAGTACGAAAGAGGAATCCCCAAAAGAATAGCAAGTATTGTTATTGCGGTTCCCCATGAAGAAAAAATTAAACTTGCACAGGTAAAAGAAGATTTGTACAAGCAGGTGGTTATTCCAATAACAGAGAAATTTAAAATGTCTCATAAAAATATTCTCTATATTGTAAACGGAACAGGCGTTTGGCATAAAGGAGGCCCGGCAAGTGATACCGGTTTGACAGGAAGAAAGATTGTTGTTGATACCTATGGCGGAATCGGCAGAATCGGAGGTGGTGCTTTTTCGGGTAAAGATCCAACCAAAGTAGACAGGTCGGGTGCATATGCAGCGCGATATATGGCAAAAAATATAGTTGCCCATGGCTTGGCCGATAAAGCGGAAGTTCGTTTGGCCTATTTTATCGGGGCAAAGCAACCGGTAATGCAAGAGGTTGAAACTTTTGGAACCAATAAGGTTTCGGAAAAAGTTATCACAGACTATCTATTAACATTACTGGACACCTCAGTATCTGGCATTCTTAAAAAGCTTGATTTACTAAGGCCAATTTATTATAAAACTGCGGCGTACGGGCACTTTGGGAAAGAAGGTTTACCGTGGGAACAGGTTGTTGATTAGTATTGTAAAAGCATTAAGTTATAATAACTACATGGAAATAGGCTCCCAAGAGATTGCTAGGGTAACAGGCAAACCATCAACTGTACGCATTGAGATGAAACAGACAATACCTACTCAATCGAGCGAAAGTGTCAATTCCTATACAAAAATAAAAGTAGTGCGCAACGAGAAAGAACGAGAAGCGGGCTTATTTGTCCACAAGCAATTTATGGATCATGAATCTATGGCTTCTTTTTTGAACAATAATACGATTCTTAAAGAATCAGGCTTTCCTGTACCGCCGACAGTTAGAGAAATCGTTGGTAAGAACGAATTGCTCATTACTGATTTAACTGAGGGCGGCAAACATATTGTCTTTTCAGTTAATGAAATTCAGGATAACGCAGTTGATATTCCTTTCCGAATCTCCAACTTAAGTCAAGTAGAAGATGAGATACTCAGATTGGGAAAGAAAGCTGATGAAAAAGGTTTTGTCATACTGGAAGATGCCTACTTCATAGTGGTTGATAAGCAAACCAAATTAGCGCGAGTAGTTTTGGGCGACCTAGGACCTCAGGGATTTTACTCTTCTGTAGAAGACTTTTACAAAACATTCCCTTTGTTGACTGGTGCCACTAGCCAGTCCGTTGAGCGAGCAAAAATACTTATAGATACCGACCTTCGATTTTTGCATGAATCCAAAGCAAGCTGAAGGGACATTTATTGAAGCTATAAATAGCTCTTGGCTCCCCTTACGGGACTTATTCATCAACCAAGAGATAGAATTTAATAATCAGTTCATTTCTCATAATTTCGGAGGA
>PFEE01000002.1:11778-13784 GCA_002793745.1 Candidatus Roizmanbacteria bacterium CG10_big_fil_rev_8_21_14_0_10_45_7
TATCGTATCAAAACCATTATACCACTGCTGAATACCTGATGGCCCACTACCATTCTTCATATCATTATAAAGTGAATCTGCGCCTTTTGTTTTCCATATGTAACAGCCGTACTCAAAATCTGTCGTGCAGTTTTCTGATGCATTTTCAAATGCTTGTGGATACAGTTGGAAAAACAAGAGACGTGATCCAGAGTATTTAATTTGGATCCGATAACCATTTGCATAGAATACCAGTATTTTTTGTGGATTTACGTCCCCTGTATGAAATCTTCCAAATACCATATATTCTTTTGCCCTTGTATTGGCAATAGGGATATTTTTTTCAGACGGTTTATGCGAAAAGTCATTACTAGTATCAAACTCACCCCTAGCTATGATTTGAGCCTCTTCGGTAGCATTGCTGGGCATAAATGGACTTTGTACTTTATTGATATCATCAACAGAATAACTATCTACAGAAATGGTGTGAACTGTACTTGTTTGCGTATCAGTATTACTCGTTGCTATATATGTATTCGGCGGGCACTTAAAGCTGATTCCTACGACGTCATTTACATAGGTGGTACAAAGTATCCCCTCCATCCCCATATTTATAGAAGATCCGGAAGAATTTGTTGTAGGGATCTGTTTTTTTAGATATATAGAGGGTGAGACGGTTGGGGAAATTAATCGGGTAACTACTGCTTTTTTAGGTGAAAGCGTATTGGATATCCGTGCAGCCTGTAAAACTAACAAAGCATAACTTATTGCCAGTAGAATGATTGCTGTCGAAACATACAAAAGTATGCGTTGTGATTTTGGTTGTGATCTTAACCATTCCATACAATTTATTATCTACTAGTCTTCGGATTATATCTAGAAGTCATTACTTTATAGCTTGTTTAAGTTTCCTGATTTTTGCTTCGCTCGAGATTCGTAGCGATTACTATGCTCCCTGGCGTGGATTCGAACCACGAACCTTGATCTTAACAGGATCCTGCTCTACCGTTGAGCTACCAGGGAAGTAACCTTTGTCTGCGAGTCTATTGTAACATGCCAACTACTCGATTTTACAGGGGTTGCGGGAGCACAGCTTTACGGCGGTTTCGTCTTCAATGTGCTTTATGGCGTAGGGGCCCGTATAGCCGTTCTCTTTGCCCAACTCCAGGAACTGCTGTACGGTATCATTATGACCCACTATCCATTGAAATTCCCCTGCCCGAAGCCGGTCGATATGGTCTTTCGTGAATTGTATGTCGTAGAGCACTTTCCGGTCGGCATAATAAACCGTTACGGGATAGGCATTATCGGTTCTGAAAATAACATCGGTTGGTTTACTATATTGATGAATATACGTTGCCGTTTCCTTTTCTATTTCATTGGCACCTCCGCGGATAATGGGATAAATATTTACCGTAAGCGTTTTGTAACTGATATACAAAAGTGGCAATAAGATAAGAATAACAGCAGCTTTTTGCAATTTAAACGGTTTAGCAATTCGTAGTACGATATACACACCCTGAGCTACCAATACGGACCAGAACGGCATGGCGGGCGTCAGGTACCAGTTGTTGTGTGCTTCAGAAAACGATAGGAGAAACAGTAACGAAAAAGAGGCGAAAAGCAGAATCGCATTTTCTTTTTTTCGCCAAGCCATGAGCGCAGCCCCAACGCCGATAAGCATGGGAATAACCAGCCTTCGCTGCAAACTGTAGTATAAAAATGAAAAATATTCGGTATGGGCAAATTGTTTACCAATGGTGGTGGCGCCGTGCGAGGATTCAAAGAAAAAATACGATACATATCCGGGCCCGCCTCGCAAATCGCCTATTTTTATCCAGGGCAATAGAGTCAGACTTAAGAAACTAAATATGGTTACCAAATAGGCGGCACGTACCCCCAAGGACTCCTTTTCGTAGAGAAGCGCTATGCCCACAATACACAATCCGAAATACAGCATCATGGTGCGCTGTAAAAAAATAAGGGCAAGTAGTATACCCAGTGCCATGCATTTTTTGGTACTGAGT
>PFEE01000022.1:0-156 GCA_002793745.1 Candidatus Roizmanbacteria bacterium CG10_big_fil_rev_8_21_14_0_10_45_7
TGATCGAAAAATAGTGACGCCCGCAACTATGTTTTTAGATGTTCCTACCTGTTTTATGGTTGCCGGACAAAAAGCCTATTGCCCTAAAAATTATGATGGGAACTTTCATGGACCGGTACAGCTTCGATTTGCGCTGGCCAGCTCGTACAATATCCC
>PFEE01000022.1:177-416 GCA_002793745.1 Candidatus Roizmanbacteria bacterium CG10_big_fil_rev_8_21_14_0_10_45_7
TAATACCGTGCCTGATTTTGTTGCATCAGCCTCGGCCATCGGCATTAAATCGTTTCAAGATCCCTCTAACTACGGACTGTCCCTTACCCTGGGGGGCGGAGAGGTGCGCATGACCGAGTTTGCCGAAGCATACTCGATGTTTCCTAATCAAGGTATTAATAAAAGCTTAGTGGCGGTGCTTAAAGTGGAGTCGCGCGACGGGGAAGTGTTGTATGAATACAAGGATAAAAATTATGTGA
>PFEE01000022.1:489-3195 GCA_002793745.1 Candidatus Roizmanbacteria bacterium CG10_big_fil_rev_8_21_14_0_10_45_7
TTAATTTCCCATATTTTGCTGGATAATTTTGCGCGTTCTGCCGCCTTTGGCACCAGCTCATATTTACGCGTTCCGGGCCATGAGGCCGTATCGGTTAAAACCGGTACTACTGATGATCTGAAAGATAACTGGACCGTTGGATATACACCCAACTACTTAACGCTGGTATGGGTAGGCAACAATGACAATACCCCGATGCGTCCCGGAGTAACCTCTGGTGTTACGGGCGCTGCGCCTATCTGGAACAGGATTATGCAGTATCTTCTTAAAAAACAGCCTGACCTATGGCCAAAAAAACCAGATTCTATCGTCGGAATAGAGGTGTGCACTATCTCGGGTTTGCGTCCGAGTGTGGGAGGTGACGGAGCCAAATCATGTTCGACGCGTTTTGAGTACTTTATACGCGGCACGGAGCCAAAAGAGGGCGAAAACTTGAAGCAGCAAATTCCGGTCAGTAAAGATAATGATAAGGCCGCAAAGCCAGACGACCCCAATATTGAAATGAAAGAAAAACAAGTGTTGCGCGACCCATTCTCTCAATATTGTCTTGACTGTAATCATGAAGGAGAAAATTTCGTGGTGCAATAAACCGACTATGCTTAATCCAAAGACTATTAGAGCAGACTTTCCACTGTACACAGAGCATCCTCATATTGTCTATCTCGACTCTTCAGCAACAGCGCTGAAGCCAAAAGCAGTTCTGGACGCACTTGACGGGTATTATCGTATCTATAGCGCCAACGTATTTCGTGGACTGTACGGGTTATCAGAGCGTGCAACTGCGGAATACGAACGATCCCGGGACGTGGTGGCGCATTTTATTGGAGCTCAAAGTTCTGATACCGTTATTTTTACGCGCAACGCAACAGAATCACTTAATCTGCTGGCATACAGTTTGGGTAATCGCATCATACAAAAAGGGAAGCGGGTGGTTGTTTCTATGGCAGAGCACCACGCGAATTTTGTTCCCTGGCAGCAGATTGCTATGAAACATGGTGCGGAATTCGTCGTAGTTCCTTGTGATTCGGACGGAAAAGTAGAGCTTCATGATGATGCATCAATTGACAAAATCGTAACCAAAGATACGGTATTAGTTGCGCTTTTTTGGGTATCAAATGTACTGGGAAGCGTGAATGATATTGCTGCCATAACTAAAAAAATAAAGCAGAAAAATCCCAACACATTGGTGGTAGTGGATGCGGCTCAGGCAGTGACTACTTTCCCGGTACATGTCACTGAATTGGGATGTGATTTTTTGGCATTTTCGGGCCATAAGCTGTTTGGCCCTACCGGCATAGGCGTCTTGTGGGGGAAGAAAGAATTATTGGAAGATATGGAGCCATTCATGTATGGGGGTGATATGATAGAGCGGGTCTCGGTGACCGAAAGCACCTTTGCGCAGCTCCCTCATCGTTTTGAGGCAGGCACGCCCCACATTGCCGGCGCTATAGGTTTGGCAGCAGCTATTGAGTATATAGCCGGCGTTGGGGTTCATAACGCACATCAACACACCCAAAAAATGATTAAGCATGCACTTACCGGTCTGGCCCGGTTTAAACACATACGGATACTCGGATCTTCCGATCCAACTAAGCGGGTAGGGCTTGTAAGTTTTGTGCATGATCGTATTCATCCTCACGACTTGGGTGATATACTTTCCAAAGATGATGTTTGTGTGCGTGCAGGCCACCACTGCGCCATGCCGCTACATACCCATGAGGGAATTGCAGCAAGCACGCGGGCATCAACATCAATCTATACGACGACAGACGACATTGAACGGTTGTTAGCCGGTATTAAAAAGGCAGAGCAAATACTACTATGACCGCACAAAATAACACCAAAAGCCATGATGTTCATGATTGGGTGGTCACGGTTGACCGCTCACTTTGTATAGGCGCTGCCAGCTGTATGGCGGTAGCACCTAAAGCATTTGCGCTTGATGACGAGGCAAAAGCATATGTGTTGGAAACGGCAAACGAGGAAACCAAAGAAGCGGTTTTGGATGCTGCCAGGGTTTGTCCTGTTGCGGCAATCCTTATTAAGGATAAGAAAACGGGGCAGCGCATTTTTCCTAAGTAGCATGAATAGGTATTGCCAATTAGCAATTGCTCTGTTATACTGCTAATTATGTCAGCTGTTCTATCAGGAAAAAGCTCAAAAATTCTGCCCGTTATTGCTATTCGAGATGGTTTAGTCTATCCCAAAACCGAAGCTCCCCTTATTTTTGGCCGTCCAAAAACGGTAAAAGCCTTTGAGGAGGCAGTAAAATCAGATAAGGAACTTATCATTCTTCTTCAAAAAGTCAGTAAGGTTGATGATCCCAAAGGGAGTGATTTGCACAAAATAGGTGTGGTGGTAACCATTGAGCGTTTTGTGTCGCTTGAACAAGGCGAGCTCCAGGTGCTGCTGCGCGGCTCACGCAAAGTACGCGTGACTCAGTTTTTGACTGATGATCCGTTCTTGCGGGCAGCATATGAAGAAGTACCCGATATTGAAGTTGATAATGACGATATCCGTGCAACCATGAAACACTTGTTTACCCAAATGAAAAAGGGCATTAATTTGGGTAAAAATATTGATTTTATTGCCCTTATGGGACTGTTTTCTGATTTATCCCCCAATGATTTCTCATACCAGGTTGCTGCAGTGTTGGATGTAAAGCCCGAGATAAAACAAGAATTGCTTGATGAAGAAAATGTGCAA
>PFEE01000001.1:0-2228 GCA_002793745.1 Candidatus Roizmanbacteria bacterium CG10_big_fil_rev_8_21_14_0_10_45_7
TGGCCACTGCTGTACGTTATCTTCTTTTTTTTCGCCTCAACGTTGGCCGTTAGTATATTCCGACTCGGAAGCCAATATTATACACAGCGCCGCATGCTAGAGCAAAAGAAAAGTGAGCTGCAAGAACAGCAACAACAAATCGATCGGTATCGCCTCATGATCAAACGTGCACAAACCGATGAGTACATCGAGGAAGAGGCACGCCGGCTTGAACTTGCCCGTGAAAACGAAACCGTGGTAGTGGGTGTGTTTCCTACTCCTACCCCCAGCCCCACCCCGTTTGTTGACCGCACTCCGGTATATCGTCAATGGTACAATCTGTTTAAACCATGAAAGTAACCACTAAAAAAGGCGATACCGGAACAACCACCCTCTTTAACCAGGCGGGTATACCAAAACACGACCCGCTTATTATGCTTATTGGCGAAAATGATGAGGCGCAGTCATTCCTGGGCCTGCTTAAAACGGCACTCACCGATCCCGATATCCAAGCATACCTAACCGACCTGCAGCGACACATCTATCAAATGATGGGAGAGCTTTCCCACGGTCCGAAAGTTCCTGAATTGTTGCTGGCACAGTGGCTTACTGAGCTCGAAAAACGTGAAGAGGCACTACTTGCCCGTACTCCTATTGGCAACAAATTCATTATTCCGGGTGAAAACAAAAAAGAAGCCTGGTGCCATGTTGCCCGTACCGCAGTACGCCGTTTAGAGCGCAATTACAGCCACTATGCCGCAGGTAATCCCGAGGTAAAAAAATTTATTCCTTTTATCAACCGGCTTTCTGATTACCTATTTATTTTGGGTCGTTCATATACGGTATGAGAATCGAAGTTTCAGCCGGCGGCATTGTATACAAAAAAACACCCAAAGGACTGCTATGGCTTATCGTTCAGCATTCATACCGCAATGACCATTGGGGATTTCCTAAAGGACATATTGGCGATATCCATGCCGGAGAACCCATAGAAGACGCCGCGCTTCGGGAAGTACGTGAGGAGGGCGGCATAGAAGCACGAATCATTGCTCCGGTACTGCCTCCTTCTCAATATATCTATCGCTGGCAAGACGAAATCATTAACAAGAGCGTCCATTATTTTCTGATGGAATACGTGTCGGGCTCAACCGACGACCATGATATCGAAATACAAGATGCGCAATTTTTGGATGCTGAAACCACTATGAGCCGCATGCGGTATAATAGTGACCGTCAGCAGTTCATAGCAGCACAGAAGCTCCTGACGGCAAAATAAGCTTCCTTAGTTCAATGGACAGAATGGCGGTTTCCGGAACCGCAGATGGGCGTTCGATTCGCCCAGGGAGCACCTCAATTCAATCATTTGTAGATTATATTCCGTGGCTTCTTTTGTACCTTTGAAATAGATTTATATAAACATGGCTCTTTTTGCTAAACACACACAAGCTCTTACTTTACGAAGGTTAGGAAAGAGTTATAACGAAATTAAACAGCAACTCAATGTGTCAAAAAGTACACTTAGTCTATGGCTCAGAAACTACCCTCTTAGTGAAGAACGCCTATATCAACTACGGACTGCGCAAAGAAAGATCGAGAAATATAGAGCAACGATGCTTTTGAAAAGAGAAAAACGGCTGGCATCCTACTACAAAAAACAGAAACAACTACTCTTGCCACTGTCAGAAAGAGAGTGTTTACTTGCAGGTATTTTCCTCTATTGGGGTGAGGGCAATAAAGTCTCCTCACACGTTGTGAGCGTAAGCAATACTGATCCTAATGTTTTGAAATTTACACTCCTCTGGATGACAAAATCACTTCGAATACCTAAAAAGGATATTAAAGTGCGTCTTCATTTGTATAAAGATATGGACATTAATAAAGAAACTTCTTTTTGGGTAAAAAAGTTGAATATCTCAAGAAGTAACTTTGGCAATCCTTATATTAAAACCACTAAAACAACAGAAGTGATTCATAGGGGATTTGGCCATGGAACCTGCACTCTAAATACTTGTCATACGATCTTAAAAGAAAAAATCTTAATGACGATTAAGGCAATTGGTCATTATGCGAATCCAAATGAGGTCGAAAAGTGATATACTTATATAATTCAAAATGGAGCCATAGCTTAGTGGTAGAGCGTCGACCTTATAAGTCGAAGGTGGATGGTTCGATCCCATCTGGCTCCACCGATACATAGCTATGCATTTCCCTCAAGAAGATCAACAATACTTACCCGAAGCGCACGAGCA
>PFEE01000001.1:2244-4706 GCA_002793745.1 Candidatus Roizmanbacteria bacterium CG10_big_fil_rev_8_21_14_0_10_45_7
TTGTTCGATACGGCTCATGTAGGTCCGGTCGACTGCCGACACAAACGACAGCTCCTCCTGTGATATACGTTTCTTTTTTCGCAACGCCGCCACCGTACTACCAACCCTGCCGTGCCAGCCTCTTAATGACATACGTTCAATACATCATATTGGTAAATCATAATCTACAGACTATAGTCTACATTTTTTGTAAATAAATACTTACAATTTTTGTAAAGTTTGTATACAATCCTAGTATGAACCTATCCACGTATGGATATATCGCCCAGCAGCCCAAAACTATAGGGATACTTAAACTCAACACTGTAACGCTCCATAGCCAAATCAGCGCATTACGAGAACGGGTACGATACTACCAACCGTTTGCATTTAGCGCCGTGCGTGATCATAATTTAAAATTGTATAAACAACTAATCGATACCTACTTTACCGTTCCCCACACGAGCTTCAGCGTGGTGAGTAATGCTAAAAACTATTCCCTGGGCCAGATGATAGCCAACCATCTGAGTAAAGAAGAAAATATGGTTGCGTTTGTTTCATCCAAACACAGCGGCTCAAACATGCAGTCTTTAGAAGAGGAGGCAAAGGGTGTAGTTAAAAAAAAGATGCGCCGCGACGCGCTGTTTGGTATTCATCCGGTGAGCCCCCGGGAGTCAAGCGAGCTACAAATGGCGCAGGTATTGTTGGGCATTGTTTCATATGCCGTTTCACTGCTTGATAAAGACCCGATTACGAAAAATGCAAAGTTTAGATTAGTTAAGCACCTGCAGCGCCATCTCAATACCGATAAGCTGGCGCGCAGCAATGAGTATTACTTGCGTTTTAAGCGTCGCTTTGCGGTGGAGGTATAAAAAAAGACAGTTTTATGGGTGACAACCGCCAACAAAGGGCAAACCCATAGCAACTGTCTCTAAAAACTATACCATATACCGGTTGTTAAGTATAGAATACTGATTCTATATGGAATCTATTCCCAGCGATATTAAACAAGACATAGAGGGCATATCGAAGCGGATTAACGAGTATATCCATGAGCTGCGCACTGCCGATATGGTTGTGATTACACTTGCCTGCTCGGACAGCCGTGTTGTATTACCCAGTAACCAGGTACTCGTACCTATGAAGAATGGGGTTCAAAAACGCGTTATGTTTGTGGGCATACCCACCATAGGAGGCGGTTCGCCCAGCCGATCCCGATTGCGGGGTATTATCAAAACTCTAAAAGCTTGGGGTATTGCCAAAGATCACATTAACATATTGGTTACCCAGCACGGAGATACTTCTGAAATTTCTGCCACCCTTGCCAAAACTTCCGGCCATATATCCTGCGGGCTGCGAACTTTTTTTAACCATCATAAAGGTGATTTAGAGGGCATTCGTGAATTGCTAATTGCCTGGTCACGGCAATATAAACGGAAAGTGGATGACGCACGAGCTGCACCCGATCGCTTACCCTTGGAAACTATCGCCCATGAGTGTCCCGAAGTCATGAAGCTTATCAATACACTTCACGATAACACCGGTATGCCGCGTCGATTGCTTCTACGAGCAGCCTATCGCAACGGCTCATTTGACATACACGGGAATGAACTTGAGATCATGGACAAAGTAGCCGAATACATTGCCGATGAAGAAAACAAGGATATTTTCCCGACCTGCGCCATCGGTGCAGCATACTATGATCACCAACTAAAAAAACTGCATTTTGCTCTCCCCTATGCCGATATCGGGTTTAAAGATAAAACCTTAACCTTTGCTAACCTTCCTCCACGGCACGACAGTATTCAAAATCCACAGAATGTCATTGTTTCACTGGGTGAAGAGGTCATCTGCATCCACAAGGCAGTTATTTTGCCCCATATAGTGGGAGGCCCCCGTCAACCCGATAACGTCTTTCGCTCCTGCGCCTCGATTCCCACCGTACCCACTATCCTCTGTGCCCTTTCAGAGGCGTATTACGCTGTTGCGCACAAGGTGCATCCACACCCCGGTAATGGTAATTTTTCAGCCCTTAAACGCATTATTGCCCTATGCGACACTCAAACACACGTGAGAGTACTACAAGAAGCATTACTCAGCGACGAATTTAAGACGGATTATCGGGATATTTTTCTAAAGCTTAATAACGGGGTTGTTATTGTTGTTAATTTACACCGGGATTCACCAGATACTGCCCCGACATGCCACACGCTCGTGCTATAGCGCTGCGTACAAGTCTATCTTGTATCCATCCGGATCCTTAACAATCGCATAACGCTGGCCCCAGAACGCGTCCCATGGCTCCCGTACGACCTTACCCTTTGCCTTAAATACCTCTTCCACAACTCGGTCCACCTCCGCCGGATTATCGTACTCAATAGCAAACGATGAATGATTTCCGGGCTGCGGGTCTTCCCCAATGATGTCTTTAACAATACTTTTAGCATCAATCATCAACCGCGCTGATTTGTCGGGAGTAAACG
>PFEE01000001.1:5097-5295 GCA_002793745.1 Candidatus Roizmanbacteria bacterium CG10_big_fil_rev_8_21_14_0_10_45_7
AATGAACGTATTACCTCCTATTACCCACAAAAATCCAAATTCACTTATTTTTTTACTCAGATCTTGGTTTTTTCCAAAATAATTACGTAAATCTAATACTTCGGGGATAAAGCCTAAACGTTTATAAAATTCTCTTGTTTTTTTATATCCAGCATCGGGATCTGTTTCAGATAACGTTTTTACTTCGCAAGCTTTATA
>PFEE01000064.1 GCA_002793745.1 Candidatus Roizmanbacteria bacterium CG10_big_fil_rev_8_21_14_0_10_45_7
GGCGGTTTGATACAATAGTCCCTATGAAGCAGTCCATTGACCTTTCTATACTGGTACTTTCGTACAATACCAAAGACCTTACCCTGCGGTGTTTGGAAACGATTTATGCTCATCCACCCATGAATGGTACCTATGAAGTGCTGGTGTTAGACAATCAATCAACCGACGGCTCAGCTGCCGCGGTGCTGGCTGCATACCCGCAAGCTCGGTTATACGCTTCAAAGCAGAATATGGGATTTTCTAAAGGGAATAATTATCTTGCCCGTAAGGCACATGGAACTAGTCTGTTGCTGTTAAATTCGGATATCGAAGTCATGGAGGGATCGCTCACTAAACTTTTTGCGTGTTACCATGTGCATCAAAAAGAGGTTGGGTTTATGGGTGGCAAGCTACTTAACCCCGATAAAACTCCTCAGCCGTCATGCGGGCCTTTTTACCGCCTCCCCATCGTATTTGGAGCCTTGTTTTTGCGGGGCGATTATTGGGGCTTAACCCGGTGGTCTCCGGACCGGTTTACGGTTGTGGATTGGGTATCGGGCGCCTGTATTATTACCAGCAAACAGGCGTATAACGCATTGAAAGGGTTTGACGAGCGCATTTTTATGTATATGGAAGAAATCGATTTACTGTACCGTGCACGCAAATCGGGAGTATTAACCGCCATCTGCCCTCAGGCAACGTTCATTCATTATGGATCAGCATCCTCCCAAGGGCGCACTAAGCCGATCCTCAATGTATACAAGGGTTTTATCTATTTTTACACCAAACACCATGACGCGGTATCGCTTTTTATTCTTAAGCGTATGCTACAATTAAAAGCATTAGGAGGGTATGTAATAGGGTTACTATTGGGAAATGACTATCTGAAAAAAACTTATGGCAAAGCTCTACGCATGGTTTAAACCACTGAAAGAAGCCAAACTTCGCTTTATTCATTATGTGTTGCTGCTCTATATCTTTTTTATCCCACTATGGCCAAAAATTCCTTTCAAAGATGTTGAATATACCTATATCAATATTCGATACGAAGATTTATTTGTCGCGTTTACCCTATTTTTGTTTTTGATTGAACTGCTGCGAAAAAAACTTAAGCTAACGAATACTTTTTTGAAGCTATTTGTGGCCTATTGGGTGGTGGTGTTTGTGTCATTTTTGATCGGGCATTATGTATTGGACACAGTTCCAGTATTTAATATTGGACTACTGCATAGTTTGCGCAGAGTCGAGTACATGGCACCGTTCTTTTTGTTTTTTGCTGCGGTAGAAAATCCGAAACAGTGGGCATTGTTGGTAAAGTCGTCAATGTGGGCCCTCTTGATGGTATGTATATATGCCATGGGTCAGAAATTCATAGGGTGGCCGGCATACCTTACTATGAACCCGGTATTTTCAACCGGCATGCCGCTTAACCTTACCGAAGAATCACGCATCGCCTCAACATTCGGCGGGCACTATGACCTGGCAGCATTTTTGGTATTGCTGATTCCCGTTACGTTGGGATTTGTTATGGCTGGAAAAAGACGATACTTCTGGTTATTTCTTTTTGCGCTTTTGGTATTGGCGTATACCGCCTCACGAACGTCATCGATTGCCTATATTGTTTCGACAATGGCATTTCTGATATATAAGCGTCAATGGAAACTCGGCGTAATTGTGCTGGTTATCAGCGTGTTAATGATGACTTTTACCAAAGACCTTACGAACCGTTTCATGAAGACCTTCAGTGTACGTCAGATCTTAGTCAACAATAAGACTGGGGAACAATATATTTCTCAAACCACCACCACCAAGGATGAGCTCCCCGGAGGAAGCGTATATGTGCCCCTGACGGGTAAGGGTAGCGAAGTCTCTGAAGCAGACAAAAACAAGCTGAAGAACGAACTAAAGCTAAAAAAACAATATGAGCAACTGATGGCTACCCGAGGAGGAAAACTAGCGGCGGGTGGGCAAGCTACCGGTACAGGAGCAATGAAACCTGAGGATTACCAGGCAGTTTCTGGCGTGGTATATGACATTTCAAGCGCGACCCGCTTACAGGTAGAATGGCCACGGGCAATTAACGCTTTTAAACGCAATCCTATAACGGGCACCGGTCCGTCTTCGATTACCGAAGCCACGGATAACGATGTGTTGAGGGCATTGGGTGAAACCGGATTTTTAGGCTTTATAGGACTGTTTGGAACAGTGCTGTACTTACAGTGGATTTTGTTCCAGACGGCACGGAAGCATAAAGGTTTGATTTCAGCGGTATTTGGTGGCGTGGTGTTTGGAGCAGGGGGTTTAATGATTAACGCGCTGTATATTGATGTGTTTGAGGCATCCAAAATTGCCTTTTTCGTATGGGCATTCTGGGCCATTTTTTACAAGGCAACTACATTTACAGAAGATTTGAAGTTATGAAAAAAAGATCGTTTTTCCCGGTTATCCTGTTTGTGCTTGTTTTTGTAGTAGCCATTGTTGCCCGATGGCAGCATATAAACGCGCCTATTACTGAATGGTTTTCGTGGCGTCAATCTGACACGGCAGCGGTAGGGAAGCTGTATGCAAAAGACGGAATCGATTTATTGCGGCCACGATACTATGACATATCAAGAATTCAGTCGGGAATAGACAATCCTCAAGGACTGCGCATGGTGGAATCCCCGCTGTATAACGCATCGTTCGGCTGGCTATACAAAACCTTCCCACAGGTATCAATCGAAATGTGGGCGAGGATGGTTACGGCGCTACTATCATTGGGCGCACTCACCGCACTCTATATTATGCTGCGTGATGAGATTGGAGAAGCAGCGGCGTTTTTCGGTGGACTATTTTTTGCCCTATGCCCCTATATCGTATTTTATTCAAGAAGTATTCTACCCGATATGCCGGCAACATCGATTGCGGTTATATCGGGACTGATGGCACATTACTATGTACGAACCAAACGCTGGTATTTTTTAGTAGGCGCCTGTGTATTATTTGCCGTTGCACTATTAATCAAGCCAACGGTCATTTTTTACGCGCTGCTTCTGATGTATTTTATTATGAAAGGCACGGCTTCAAAGCGTATGGCAGGATTATTGATCATAGTCGTGTTGGGTCTTGCTGCTATTCCGGTGTATTGGTGGCGCCAGTATATTTTGCAATTCCCCGAAGGTATACCTGCCAGTGACTGGTTGCTTACGTCGGTAAATACCTCAACCGGATTGCATTCAGTGTTTATGCGGCCAGCGTTCTTTCGTTGGATTCTGTTTGAACGTATTAACAATCTTATACTGGGTGGATACCTAACATTTTTTGCTATTCTGGGATTGTTTTTTAGTAATAAAAAAAGTTATGTGCACTGGGTGTTTGCCGCGGTAGCAGCCTCATACTTGTTGACGTTTCAGGGCGGTAACGTGCAGCACGATTATTACCAAATTATTATTACCCCTGCCTTGGCGGTGCTCATTGGTGCTGGAGTGCACCACTTACTTACCCAGAAGGGCTTTGGTTTCAGGGCGGTGCGCTACTTATGTATAGTTGTTTTGTTTGTGTTGGGTATTGCATTTTCTTACTATCAGGTAAACCCCTATTACAATCAAAATTCAGACCTGCTGCTGATTGCCGATGTGATGCGGTCAATCACCAAAAGCAGTGATCGGATTGTGGTTGACGCACAGGGTGACTCAACGGTGTTGTATATTGCGGAACGATTTGGATACCCCGCTATTTACAACGAGCTTGAGCAGATTAGAGCAGAGGGTAAGGCAGAATATTTTGTAACGACCAACAGCGACTACAAACAAAAACTCGACGGAGTATATCCGCTCGTGTTTGAAAACGACAAAGTCCTTATTTTTTCGCTATGAAGCTTTTGATGGTGACTCCCTACTTACCGTACCCACCGGTAAGTGGAGGGCAGACACGTTCATACCATCTGATAACCCGACTTGCCAAGAAACATAAGATTACCCTCTTTTGTTATTACCGACACGAAGATGAGCGGCAGTTTGCTAAACACCTTGAGCCGTTTGTTGAAAAAGTGGTGCTGGTAAAGCGTCGTCCGGTGCTGCATCCTTTTCACATCCTATTGGGCATATGCTCTTCCATGCCATTTTTATTGGTCAGTACCTATTTTTCCCGAACACTCAGAATCCAAATTCAGCGTGAGTTGGATAGTCAGGAATACGATCTTATTCACTGTGAGACGTTTTACGTGACTCCTAATATTCCATTAACTTCTATTCCCATTATTCTTGCCGAACAAACGGTTGAATACTATGTCTATGAGCATTTTGTGCAGCATTTGCCCAAACTATTCCGCGGATTGTTTTGGCTGGAATTAAAAAAATTACTGCATTGGGAAAAGGCCATGTGGCAACGGGCGCAACGAATTCTTACTGTCTCACTTGAGGATAAAAAAGCAGTTACGATGCTCGACCCGCGACAAAAAGGAAAGCTCGATACCGTACCCAATGGTACCAGTGTCAATGAGTTTGAATACCTGGGAAAAAAACAGTACAGTTTTGCCCAACCGACCATAGGGTATGTCGGAAATTTTAAATGGCTTCAGAACACTGAAGCGTTATCGTATTTGTTAACGAATATATTACCTAAATTGCGTGAGGTCATTCCCAATGTACGAATTATCGTTGCGGGCAAACATATTCCGGCACAGTATCCTCGAGATTATCCTGATGTATTTTTTTATGAATCGGTTCCCAACATTCACCATGTATACAACCAAATGGATGTATTGGTTGCTCCGCTGTTTGGTCCGGGGGGCACGCGTCTTAAAATTCTTGAGGCAATGGCTGCCCAGGTTTTGGTGGCAACGACGCCGGTTGGCGCGATGGGTTTGGGTGTAGAAGACGGCAGAGAAGTGGTGTTGTTTAATAATGAGAAAGAGCTTATTACCAAGCTGTCACGCATTCTTAAAGACCACATAAAATTTAAAGCAATGATTCGCAGTGCATACAAACACGTAAAGGGGGCGTATGATTGGGATAGTATTGTAGAACGGCTTGAGTTTAATTATCGTTTGCTTAAAAAACATGCGGATAGTCATTGATATTTCACAGGCTCAGTATGTGGGCACCGGTGTTGCGCGTTACATGAATGAGCTGATCCCCCATATTATCGATAAGGCCCGTCCAAACGATGCCATTACGTTGTTTTACAATAGCCGTCATGTAGCGTATCCTGAACTAGGCTTGGCCAAAAAACTTGCACAGCAAAAAAAAGGTCAGTATCGCGTCATTACCTCACGCATACCGGAAAAAATAATGCATGTATTGTGGAACCGACTGCATATAGTGCCTATTGAATTATGGGTAGGTAAGCATGACGTTTTTTTTTATTCCGATTGGTTTACACCGCCGACCAAAGCGCGACGGTTTTCAACGGTTCATGATTTAGTGTTTCGCCGCTATCCTGAGGCGGTTGATAGATATGTACGCAGTACTCAAGAGAAGCGTTTGCAGTATCTTGCCCACAGCATTCCACCCACCACTCTGTTTGTTGACTCACAGGCAACACAAAAGGATGTTGTGGAGTATTATGGTGTTGATGCTGCTCGCGTTCCGGTAGTATATCCGGGTATTGCGGTTCGTCACCAATCAAGCAGCATGATCTCTAACGTATTGCGCATGTATCAACTTGAGCAAGGAAAGTATTGTTTGGCTGTAGGCAAACGTGAGCCGCGCAAAAATTTGGACCGGTTGGTTGATGCATTTTCACAATGCAAGCACCGCAACTATACCTTGGTGATTGTTGGCCCGCAAGGATGGCAAAAGAATGACGCTGCACGGCCTTCGTTTGTAAAGCAAATGGGATTTGTTGACGATGATATGCTCTATGCCCTCTATCAGGGCGCTGCCTGTTTTGTGATGCCTTCATTATATGAGGGATTTGGGTTTCCCTTAGGTGAGGCGTTGGCATTGGGTTGTCCTTCGTTGGCTTCGCGTACCTCTTCGTTGCTGGAGATTGGCGGAGCGGCAGTTGAGTATTGCGATCCCTTGGATATCTCTTCGATAACCAAGGGACTTGATGTGCTTATGGGTGAGGGGAGCAACGTAAGACGTAAACGGATTGAAGCAGGCAAAAAACAGACAGCGAGTTTTACGTGGGAACGTGCAGCAGACAAGATTTTGAACTATTTCCATGAACAACAAGCATGATAATCGGCATTGACGGAAACGAAGCTAATGTGGTACAGCGCGTAGGAGTTTCATGGTATGTCTTTCACGTTCTGCATCAACTGGCACGGCAGGCAAACCAGAACCGAAAAGTGCGAATTTTTTTGCGGGAACCCCCCCAAGAAGACTTGCCAAAAGCCTCTATGTATGTAGAGTATTGCGTCGTGCCGGGCATTCGATTATGGAGCCAACTATTTTTGCCCATTAATCTCTATCTTTTTCACCGAGATGTATCAGTGTTTATTGCACCCGCCCATTATGCTCCGCGCAGGGCGCCATGCCCTACTATTGTGATTATTCATGATGTGTCCTATCGGTACTATCCGCATGATTTTAGGAAAAAAGATGTATATCAGCTCAATGCATGGACAGGGTACAGCGTTAAGAATGCGCGAAAAATTGCTGCCGTATCACAAAAAACGAAAGAAGACGTTATTGCGCAATACCACGTAAACCCCGATGATGTAAGAGTGATACACAACGGATTTGAAGCTCCATCCGTTGCAGTACCGCACGAAAAAGACAACACGATCATATACATCGGCACATTGCAGCCACGAAAAAATGTGGAAACACTACTTGAGGCTTACGCGTTATTTAAGCGGACCCATCAAGATTACCACTTGGTTATTGTGGGCAAGAAAGGTTGGCTCTATGAGCACATTGATATGGCAATTGAACGATATCACCTGCGAGACGCGGTTACCTTTACTGGATACATAGACGAACGGGAAAAGTATCAACTTTTGGGTCGTGCACGGGCATTGGTAATGCCGGCATACTATGAAGGATTTGGCCTGCCTCTGCTTGAGGCCATGTGGGCAGGTACTCCCATTATTGCAGCACATACCGGGTCGCTGTCGGAAGTGGGCGGTGACGCATGCCTATACGTTGACCCCATTGATGCTTATCGTATGGCTCAGGCAATAGCAACATTAGTCGACGACTCATTACTGCAAAAAAAATACCGTGAAGCGGGCAAAAAAAGAGTAAAGCAGTTTACGTGGAAGTACACCGCAGATCAGCTTATCACCCTTTGTGAGGAAGTTGCACAAGCCGATTAAGCAAGGCTCCCTTGGTATTTTCAAGTTTTTGTTCACTAACTTCCTTAAAGAGGGTTTCAAGCAGGGTACCTACTTGCGGACCGCTGGGAATATGGAGGGCATCCATTACATCATTGCCATGTATCTTAAGGTCGCGCACACTGAATGGCTGTTTTTGTACTTCTTCAATGCGTTTTTTAAATAGCTGCAATCGCCATGAGTCTGGTGCTGAGCCCGAACCAATGCGGTCGGCGACACGCAGATCAAGAAGATCATACATGTATTCTTTACCAACGTTGCGAATAACCCTGCGGATTGCGCTGTCGGTTTGGTGCTCATCAACGGTAAATTGGTGATAGCGCACCAACTTAGTGAGTTTAATAAGGTTATGCTTTGAGAGATGCAATCGTTTACCGATATCAAATGCAATCTCGGTGCTCACCAGTTCATGGTTATAAAACGTGACTACTCCATCGGGTTGCACGGCACGGGTCTTTGGTTTACCCACGTCATGAAGTAGGCACGCTAGGCGCACGATGGGATCGGGGTTGGTGCAGGCCTCAAGTGTTTTAATGAGATGGGTTCCCACATCGTAGATATGGTGGCGCTTGGGACTTTTTTGTTCGCTGCCCCAGGTAGGGTACAGCTCCGGCAATACATAGGTAAGTACACCCGTGTCTTTCATAAGCAATATTCCCCGTGAAGCACTATTGCTGGCGAGGATCTTCATTAGCTCGTCTCTAATGCGCTCTGAGCTGATATGGGCAAGCAGCTGAACCTGTGCCGTCAGCGCTTCTAAAGTTGTGGGTTCTATAGTAAACGAAAGCTGGCTGGCAAAGCGGATGGCCCTCATAATACGCAGCGCATCTTCAGAAAAACGTTCTTTGGGATTGCCAACGGTACGTATTATTTTGTTTTTAATATCATCAAGCCCGTTATAGTGATCAATAATCTCGCCTCCGTCACAGGCAAGGGCATTGATGGTAAAGTCACGCCTTGACAGATCATCCTCAAGACGAGTACCCCACGTGATGGTGTCAGGATGGCGGTTATCGCTGTATGCGGACTCACTGCGATACGTCGTAATTTCAAAAAAATCATGCGGCTCAAATTCATGAGAAGTTAGCTCCAGTTTTTCGTAGGCCTTTGACAGGGGAATAATGACAGTTCCAAACCTATTGGTATATTCAGAGTCCGGAAACAACCCTTGTATCTGTTCGGGTGTGGCGTTGGTCGTAAAATCCATACCCCGATAGTCTGCCATGTGGTTGAGCAGGCTGTCACGGACATACCCTCCCACCACATAACACCCATACCCGTTTTTTTTTAAGAATGCGATAAGTTGTGCTGCTTTTCGTGGAAGTTGTAAGGTCATTGTGTTAGCATGTGGCTTGTATGAAGTTTGATTCTATTACTACCATTACCGGAATTCATGATTCTGATTCCATTATAGCACGCATACTGATAGCAAGAGGAATACCCAAAGAACAACATAATTCGTTTTTGAATCCGCAACATCCTGAAATGGATGGTGCGTATAACTCCGGCATTGGGCAAAACGAATTAAAAAAGGTAATCCGCAGAATCAAGGTTGCAAAGCAACATAAAGAATCGGTAGTCATTTATGCAGATTATGATGTTGACGGCATTACCTCTGCTGCCATATTATGGCGCACACTCAAAGCCTACGGACTGACCGTTATGCCGTTTATTCCCCAACGAAGCCAAGGGTATGGGTTTTCGGATATCGGACTTGATTCGGTTCTTGCCAAATACGGCCCATCACTGATCATTGCCGTTGATCACGGCATTAATGAAAGCGCCCATATTACACGACTCAAGAGTAAAGGGGTAGATGTTATGGTGCTTGATCATCATGAACAAAATGATGGAGAACGGTTGGTTGATGCGTGTGCCGTGATTCATACGACGCTATTAAGCGCGGCGGGTATAAGCTATATGGTTGCTACTGCTTTTTCAAACGAATCATTAAGCACTGATAATCTGGTGCTTGCCGGCATTGCCAGTCTTGCTGATGTCATTCCCCAACGGGGATTGGCTCGCGCTTTGTCCTATCACGCATTGCGTTTATTGTCGCGTGTGAACTTACCGGGTATTGCGGCACTGATGGCTCAAGCTGGCCTAAAACAGGATAAAAAAGCATATACGTCATATGACATCGGTTATCTCATCGCTCCCCGTATTAATGCCGCGGGACGGCTGGGTGATCCGTTGGTTGCACTCCGTTTGCTCTGTACGACTAATCCGACCAAGGCACGGGAATATGCGCAGTCGCTTGAACTGCTGAATCGAAAAAGACAGGACCTGTTGAAAGAAACGCTGCCGATTGCCTATGAACTGGTAAAAGAACAGACGGGTAAGCGGTTTCGATGCATTGCCTCTCCGCTGTTTAATGAAGGAATTATCGGCCTGTTGGCTGGTCGCCTGATGCACGAGCTTCAGGTACCGGTGTTTGTGGGCTCTGAACGGAACAACGGGATGATCAAAGGATCGGCGCGCTCCATTGACGGTGTTAATATGATGCCCCTTATGCAGCAGAGCGGTTCACTCCTACTGAGTTTTGGCGGGCATGAAAAGGCGGGAGGTTTTAGCCTATCCAAAGACAACATGGACGCATTTATCGCATCACTTGATACCGCGCTCACCGCTATGGATGGGCACGTATTTGAACCGGTGCAACATACCGACCTCACCTTACCGCTGCCCAATATTACGACCGCACTCGCGTTAGCGTTGGAATCCCTTGAGCCCTATGGAGAACAAAATCAAAAACCACTGTTTATGAGCCATGATGTGTTAATCGTCGACCGGCAACCCGTGGGTCGAGGAGGCACCCATATGAGAGTTGTATTGAAAGATATACGTGAAGGAACTATAGTTAAGGGCATATATTTTAGTGCTTCTCAAGAGTTCATAACCATGTCTATCAACAAACCTACATCCATTGTCTATCAGGTTGAATGCAACCGTTGGAAAGGTACGAAAGCGCAGGTTATGATACAAAGTGTGTATTAATTATGTATAATGAAGTTCTATCATGAAAGAAACCATCGTAATGTCGGTGGGCGGATCATTAATAGTGCCCGAGTCCGGCGTTAATGTTTCTTTCCTTACCAAACTCAATTTTTTCATCCGCAAGAACTCAACCAGAAATCGTCGTTTCATATTGGTGGCCGGCGGCGGTACCACTGCGCGCAATTACATCAGTGGGGGCAGGGGAGTTGTGCATAAAATAAACAATGACGACTTGGATTGGCTAGGTATACATTCAACGCGATTAAACGCTCACCTGCTTAGAACTATTTTTCGCGACATAGCACACCCACGCATTATTGAAAATTATGAACGCAAAATTTTTAATCCCAATGAATCAGTTATTATCGCCGGAGGGTGGAAGCCGGGATGGTCAACCGATTATTGTGCAGCCTTTTTGGCTAAAGATTATGACGCACACCTCATTGTTAACCTGTCCAATATTTATTATGTGTTTACCAAAGACCCCAAAAAATTTCCTGACGCAGTACGCATTGAAAAAACAACGTGGGATTATTACGAAACACTGATTGGCACCAAATGGACTCCAGGCTTATCTACCCCGTTTGATCCTATCGCGTCGCAGCTGGCTAAAAAAGCAGGCCTTAGTGTGATTGTGACCAAAGGGGACGATTTTGCCAACTTACAGCATCTTATAGACGGTGATCCCTTTAAAGGAAGCGTCATAACTCCGTTTGAAGTGACACCCGCGTTTTACGACCGGAATTATTATTTTGGAAAACACAAGAGCGGCACATCGCGCCTGCATGAAAGTAAAAACGCGATGGTACAAGCGTCTCGTTTTTTAGCCGCATGGGGCCTTGAAATTTCTGACGATGCACTGCTTCTGGCCAAGAAAGATGTAAAATCGTTTATAGTGCGTGGTGACATTACGAATCTTCCCTTTGACAACAAGGAGTTTGATATGGTCGTGACGTTTAATGTGCTTGAGCATATTGAACGATCAAAACTGCATCACACCGCAGAGGAAGTAAATAGGATTGCCCGCAAGCACGTACTGCATAAATTGTATACACCTGACAATGTGCTCTTTGCTGCCCTCAATGGCCGTGACGTGAGCCGGTTATCGGTATATAACAAAGGCTTTTGGAACGAGCTTTTTTCTTCACTGCCCAACAGCAGGATTTTAGAGCGGAACTTTCATCTTCCCCGTGTTATCGAAACAGTTTATCTTTTAGAAAAAACGAAGTAGGCCGAAGATATGTTTTTGCACACACTTGAATTAAAAGGATTTCGCTCGTTTTCCAACCCCCGCTCATTTGTGTTTGATACCCGCTATTCCCTTATTGCGGGCCATAATGCTGCGGGCAAAACCAATATATTGGAAGCGGTGTATACTGCGCTCTACGGTATCGGCTTTCGTACCCGCTCATTTGAGGAACTACTCAGTTTTGGAGCCCACGAATTATCATTGCACGCCACGTTTTCAGATGGGACAAAAGATACTATTGCGGTGGTGCATGTCATACAACGGGGTGAGATTATGCAAAAGTCATATAGCATTCAGGGCAACCGACACACCATCGGCACCTACCGGAACCGCTTGCCGGGTGCGGTACTGTTTGAGCCAGAGGATCTGCGGCTGGTAACCGAAACTCCTGATTTGCGGCGAAGCTATCTTGATACAGTGCTCTCGCTGCATAGCCAGGAATACTTATATGCGCTTAATACGTATAACAAAGCGCTGTATCGAAGAAATAAAACGCTTGAACAGATGGCGCGAGAGGGAAAGTATTCACGAGATCTACTCGATCCGTGGAACGACATACTCGAGCAGCAGGCTAAGATTATACAGCCTGCGCGTGCTCGGCTAATTGACCGATATAATGAGCAGATTAAGGGAGTACCTACCTACCGTCTGACGTATCAACAGAATTCTTTTACCAAAGCGCGAGCGAGCGAGCGGTTTGAGCTTGATTGCCGGGTACGAAAAACAACCAGTGGCCCACAGCGAGATGATTTTACGATTGATATGGTAGTAACGGGCAAGATTGATGAGGAGTGCAAATCAGTTGCGGTCTATGGCGCCCGCAGCCAACAACGGCTGGCGGTATTATGGCTTAAAGCGCATGAGCTGTCGTTCATTACCGATCAAACCGGCATTAAGCCGCTGTTTCTCCTTGATGATGTGTTCTCCGAACTTGATACCGATAACAGTAAGCGGGTGGTTGATCTTTCGTCAGAGTATCAAACCATTATTACGACCGCGCACCGTGAAAGCGTTCCCAAACTTCCTAAAGGAAGCGTTGTGATTGATATGGATTAAAGCAGATCTTTGAGTTTCTTAGCTCTCGAAGGGTGTTTGAGTTTGCGTACTGCTTTTGCCTCGATTTGCCTAATGCGTTCACGGGTAACGCTGAATTGACGGCCGACCTCCTCCAGCGTGCGCGGCTTACCATCCTCAAGTCCATAGCGCAGCACCAGTACTTTTCGTTCCCGGGGAGTCAGAGTATCCAGTACCTCAAACAGATATTCTTTAATAAACTTGTTGCTTACGTTTTCATAAATGCTGCTTTGATTGGGGTCTTTAATAAAATCTTCAAGCGTGGCATCTTCTTCATCATTAATAGCCGTTGAAAGAGATGTAGTTCGCTGCGAAATTTTAAAGAGATTTTTTACATCATCTTTGGGGATTATCAGCTCTTTACTCAACTCATCAACGGTCGGTGTGCGATTAAAGCTTTGGGTGAGTTTTCGCTGTGCCTTGTAGAGCTTGTTAATGCTTTCAACCATATGTACCGGAATACGAATGGTGCGTGACTGGTCTGCGATAGCGCGGGTAATGGCTTGGCGGATCCACCAGGTTGCATAGGTGCTGAATTTAAATCCTCGGCGCCAGTCATATTTTTCAACAGCTT
>PFEE01000008.1:0-1803 GCA_002793745.1 Candidatus Roizmanbacteria bacterium CG10_big_fil_rev_8_21_14_0_10_45_7
AAAAAATGACTTACCAGTAAAAATATACCAAGCAACACAAGCATGATGTCTTTCTCGTCAAATGTTGTGGTGCGTAGTTTTAGATACATAATTTGTTACTGTGCCGTATCTCCGTAGAAGGCTCGGGCAATGTTATAGATAACCAAGAGTGGGTCAATGCTGCGGGTAAAGTAGTAGTTTTGAATGAAGAGACATGCGGCTAATACGAGAAACGCGGGTATCGTATAGCTTAAGCTGCGACGAACAGTTTCAAGTAACATATATATGAGTATACTCAATTTTGTGATAGAGTAAACGTATGCGTTACTGGTATACCATTTTGCTTTTTTTACTCTATGTATTTTCTGTTGTGGTAGTTCGCGCAGAGGTAAACCTATCTAATTATTGCAAAGACGGTTGGTACAATTTACCGGGGTTTGAAAATAACTGTAGCCGAGCTCCTCAGTGTGGAGGGGTGAGCTATGAAGAAACTGAAAATATGTCTTACGACTGGAATCGTTGCTTGGGGGATGGTAAGGACGGCAGAGGTGGAAAGGCGTGTGCGGGAATAATTCCTGCTTGCTGCTATGCACTTGAAAAAACAGGAAACGCCTTGATGTGTAACTGGCCCGAGCGTGGATACTGCCACCCCACCCAGTGTGAAAAAATTCAGGGAAATAGGCAGAATTGCGGGAGTCCCATAAAGACGTGGTGCTTGAGTATAGACGGTCATGACAGTATTCCCTATATTTCTCTTGAGCAGCGCATGGGATTGCCGCCTACTCAACCAACTTCCACAACTGCCCCAACACAAAGTCCTGTCGCAACGCCAACAACGGGAGTAACTCTACAAACTCCAACAAACACTATTGCCCCTACTCGGGACGATAGACCAAGAGGATCGGCGCCAACCGTAGCAGTTTCACCTCTACCAGTAGTAACCATACAATTTGGTACTGTTGGACAATCAGAGATTGTTATTCCTACTGATGAGCCGGAACCAATAGTGTTGAGAATAATAGATTTTTCTTCGATACGCACTGCAGTGCCACCTGAAGTTGTGGTTAAAAATGTAGCTTACGCACTAGACTCACCCCGGACGACTTTGAATCAGCTATTAGCTATTGATAAGGTGATTGAAGGTACTACAACCCACTGGTTTGCCCGCCTCATACAATTTATGACTTTATTGGTGCAATGAAATTAATCGTAGGTTTGGGAAATCCCGGGGAACAATATAAGGATACCCGCCATAATGCCGGATTTTTGTTTGTTGATGAGCTTGCCAAGGGCCTTGAACCACATGATAGCCGGTTTCGCCTATTAAAGCCCGACACGTACATGAATGCATCGGGTGAGGCGGTAGCCCGTGAGGCCCAGTATTACAAAATCGCGCCTGAAGATATTATTGTGGTACACGATGATCTGGATCTTCGTTTGGGGTTATGGAAAAAACAAAAAGGGGTGGGGCCAAAACTGCATTACGGCATTCAATCCATTGAAGAGCGGCTGGGTACGAAGGATTTTTACCGTATTCGTATAGGCGTTGATAACCGCAGCGCGGAATATCGCATTCCGGGAGATTCCTACGTACTGCAACGTTTTACTGATGAGGAACTAAAAATACTTCATGATGTATTCCAAGTTATTATTCCTACTCTATGATTATAGGAGGGCACGTTTCGGCAGCCGGCGGGATAAATAAGGCCATAGAGCGGGCCGTAGCCGAAGGGCTTGAGGTAATGCAACTGTTTCCGAGCCCTCCGCAGAGCTTTCGTCCGATTGTACATACCTCCAATCAAGGTAAGGAGTTCCATAAATTAT
>PFEE01000008.1:1894-2673 GCA_002793745.1 Candidatus Roizmanbacteria bacterium CG10_big_fil_rev_8_21_14_0_10_45_7
CAATTCCGTTATAGACTATATGCGTTTTGGCCATTACTGCGGTACGGTTGGTAGTATCGTGCATGTGGGAAATTGGGGGAAAGATCAAATCCAAAATTCCAAATCCCAAACTCAAATAACTGAGGCGATGAAAGAAATCCTTAAAGAAACCCCTGAAGACCAATATTTCATAATGGAAAATGCGGCTGGTGCCACTAAAGTTGGCTCAACGTTAGAACAGCTCCAAATGCTGTTTGATGGGGTGGGATCAGATAGGTTAAAAGTGTGTTTCGATACGCAGCACGCGTTTGCGACCGGTATTGATGTACGCGATACGGAACAATTTGGTGCATGGCTGGATGATTTTGATACGGCAATCGGTATTGAACATCTGGTTTGTGTGCATGCCAATGATTCAAAAGTCCCCCTTGCAAGCGCCAAAGACCGTCATGAGAATATTGGAGAGGGAAGTATTGGAAGGACTGGTTTCAAGCACATTCTAGCTCAGCCGTTATTACGTGATAAACCGTTTATTCTGGAAGTGCCGGGATTTGAAGACACGGGTCCGGACGCAAAAAACAGGAAGATCTTGCAATCATTAGCGCGAACGTGAAAGTATTTGTTCGTATACAGCCTCATATTCGTCAACCATCCGTTCTACGGTAAAGTATTTTTCAATACGCTCGCGACAGGCATGTCGCATTTCTATATATTTTGAGTTAGGCATACTATATATCCGTTCTACCGCCTCACATAAGCCTTCAATACCGGTTTTTTTAATTTTCCAGTCACCTCGAATA
>PFEE01000008.1:2709-3783 GCA_002793745.1 Candidatus Roizmanbacteria bacterium CG10_big_fil_rev_8_21_14_0_10_45_7
GGCACTGATCCTCGTGCAAATGCTATTACGGGCGTACCGGTTGCCATAGATTCAATGAGTGTTAATCCAAATGGTTCCTCTCGTATCATCGGGAAAAGAAATAGACGTGCCGATGAAAAATATTTGAATTTTTTACCACCAGTAATTGTAGGTATATGTTCAATGTAGTTTTTGTTAGCAACAATATAAGGAGCAACCTCCTCCTCGTAATATTTATTCTCCTCATCGGTTCCTATAAAACCGGAAAAGATTATGTGTTTTTTGGTATTGACAGCAGTAGTAAGCGCATAATTAAGACCTTTATTTTTACTCATTCGGCCAATGTAGAACATATTTTGTTTATTGCTATCAAAATCTGCTTCGATATTTTTAATATCAATTGCATTATGGATTACGGTATTGTCGGGGTAGTAAGGTTCAAGTTGTTTTTTTTGGTAGGAGCTAATAGGTACAAGCATGGTGGGAGATTGACGAGAGAAACTTTGGAATATATTTAAAGAATAACGATGTCCTTTAATAGGATTGTGCATGGTCGCTACCGAGGGTTTGTTGAGCAAGTGACTAAACAAAATAGTACGTAAAGGATCTTGGCCATGTATTACATCGTATTGATTTGCGTTACGGTAAGCTTTTTCATAGAGCCATGTATGATAAGAATCATAATGTTCTGGCAAGATAGAGGTATCATTTGCTGTTCCTATGGGATGAATATATTCAAGTTTACATTCTACTTTTGAATCACCAGTGGCATATAGAGTTACATCATGACCCTTAGCTTTGAGGCCATGAACAAGCGTATATATAAAAATTTCTACCCCAAAACCACTATCGTACATAACAGGATGTTCATTTACCGTTACAATAGCAATTCTCATTGTTGATTTAGAATTTGTTTATAGACATGCTCGTAATTTGCAGCCATAATAGCAGATGTAAATTTTTTTTCTATATGTTTTCGTGAGTTTATTCTCATAGCTTCGTACTCGTTTTGTTCCATACTATATATCCGTTCTACCGCCTCACATAAGCCTTCAATACCGGTTTTTTTAATTTTCCAGTCACCTCGAATATCAT
>PFEE01000032.1:0-244 GCA_002793745.1 Candidatus Roizmanbacteria bacterium CG10_big_fil_rev_8_21_14_0_10_45_7
TACCGTTTTGACGGTACAAATCCATACGGTATGCCAAAGGGAATGGTTGAAATGCAGACTTTATTAACGCCATACCAATTTTGTAGTTCCTGGCTTACTTTTATAGAGCTCACCAATATATGGCTGGACCGCTCAATCATGGCGCGGGTCAGCGCTTCGAGGCGTTTTGATCCATGTGACTCAGGATACGCGTCAGGGTGGGCATGAAACGAGAGCCCGTGGCACAGTGCAATAACGGGAGCGG
>PFEE01000032.1:254-1063 GCA_002793745.1 Candidatus Roizmanbacteria bacterium CG10_big_fil_rev_8_21_14_0_10_45_7
AGGGACGGCGTGGTTGAGCGCCAGGTACAGTCCGCCTTTGCGCCAATATGTGAGTAATTCTTGGAGCGGTATGCCGATGGTGTTCCAGCCGCGGGTAAAAGGCAGTGAACGATACGATACGTGGGGATAGTGAGGTGGCAGCCTTGAAGCCTTTTTTTGCGTGTATACCACATAGCGATTAGTATGGTCATACTGCCCCAGCGCACTCAGCAGTTCGCGGGTCACGGTGTAGGTGCCTAAGTGATAGGGTGAGCTGAGCGCTCCGCCATCAATGCGTATAATGCCGTTCATACTAATTTTTTTATATGCTTAGGAATGGTAAGTATCTCATGTATTTTTTGCCATAGGTTGCCGTACTGCCACAGAAACAGCAGGCGGTTGCGGGTAAGGTAGTATTCTTTTTTGGGATTGTGTATAGAGTTTTCAAAATGGTCATAGGTTATGGCAGTCGTTGCTCCTACTCTACATCCTTTTTTGGCAGCGCGATAGCAAAACTCAACATCTTCGTAATACATATGGTACGACTCATTCCATAACCCTACGCACGGCAGAATGCTTGCGTTAATTCCCATGCATGATCCGGATACAAAGTCGACAGGGTAGGGGTCAGTAGCAGGCGGCACTTGCGATAGACCACCCGAAAGATTGTTGGGGTCAATGACTCCTCGATAGTAAGTCTTGCCGTGCTGCTTAATCACGCCGCCCCATATATTAAATATTGTACTTATTTCTTGAACACTTTTTTTAGAGAGGTGAGTAAAGTGAATGTCAGGATTAATAATTAACAGTTGGTCGGGTTTGGTTGCAAG
>PFEE01000032.1:1139-14053 GCA_002793745.1 Candidatus Roizmanbacteria bacterium CG10_big_fil_rev_8_21_14_0_10_45_7
GGCAATAGGCGACAAGCACATCGTTTCTTTTTTGAGCCGAATAATATCAGATTTTGACGTATTATACGTGACGGTTATGATGGCGATGCGGCCCATGAACGCTTAAGTAATATAATAATCCGATATACGAAAGCCATTCCATGTACGCAAACGCCCCATCAAGCACTATACGAAGCGGGCCGTCACGATAGCCTTTATCTTTAATATACCGTGCCCAAAACATGTGCAGAGGATACATGAATAACTTTTTAAGTGACAACGGCTCATTTTTTTCATACCGCTGCCGTGCCAACCGTATACCGTAGTCGGTAAATTTGGTTATCAGTTGAAACAGGTTTTGATATGAATAATGATCAATAAAAGAGTTCAGTTTTTTGGTTGTTTTTTTGTTCCTGGCCTGGTATCGAGCATGTACAGCAGTATTGATCAATTGTATGGCACTGGTATGAAACAACACTAATTTACGATATTGCTCCCCCCCGTAGCGCAGTGGCCTCCCAAATAGGTGATTGCGAAACGGAATCCAGTAAGCCGTCGGTGCCGGGTTGGACGATAATAATGATTGGATTTCGGTCTGTAGTTCGGCGGTTACCACTTCATCGTGGTCAAGCACTAATATCCAGGGATAACGCGCCTCTGCCAATGCCAGTTCACGCAGCTTGCCTTCGTCGTGATGTGCCAGCTCATGGAATGTGCGCGCATGGTAATTGTGGGCAATAGCCAGCGTATTGTCGGTACTGCCATTATCAATCAATACAATATCATCGACCCACCTAAATACTGATGCTAATGATTTTTCTAAAAGATACCCACCATTTTTAACGATATATACGACCGAAAGCTCAAGCTTCGTGTTGTGTTTGTCCATGAACTCTCCTATTATAAAGCACAATGGAGGATTTACTGATGACACTTGCAACCCTGCTGCTAGTGGTAGGCGGTTTCTGGGGCAACGGCAACCCGCAAACAACCCGTGCCACGCGTATTATTGACGGAGATACCATAGTTATTGAAGGGAAACAGCATGTACGCTATATCGGGGTGGATACGCCAGAAATTACGCATAATACAAAAGGAATATCCGAATGTTATGGAGAAGAGGCAACAGCCTACAATAAAAAACTGATACAAAATAAGGAACTTATAGTAAGCAAAGACGCGTCATGGAAAGACCGCTACGGAAGATTGTTGCGGTATGTGTATGTTAAACAAGACGGCAAACGGATACTGGTCAATGAAGAACTGATACGGCAAGGGTATGGAAGCGTATTGTTTATTGCTCCGGATATTCATAAGGCTCCCCAGCTGGTTTTGGCACAACTGGACGCCATGGTCCATAAGCGCGGCATGTGGAAAGCGTGTCCCTAGCGCGTGGTATACTAATATCTGCATTATTTGCTCGTGTAGCTCAGTTGGTAGAGCGTTCCGTTCACATCGGAGAGGTCCCTGGTTCGAGCCCAGGCACGAGCACATTGTCATCTCATGAAATTTGATTTACCTGGAACCTATGATTTTCAAGAGCATTCTTGGTTCTCTCCCCATTTAGTAATTAAGGCGATGAGACAATTAGCTCATATCTATCGGAGCAATGTTGAATCCAAACGAGAATTTCAACTGGCTAGAGAAATGTTTAATAGTGCAATTGCATTATTAGGTGCATACGAGTTACATCACGATAATAGATACTACCTTCAACCCAATTTACAGAATGCTTCTCCAGATATTGTGGCGGTTAAGTTTACAGAATCTGTCGAAGGCGTGGTGCTAGAAGTTAGTCAGCTAGAATTAGTAGAAATGAACGATTATTCATCAACAAATGATGTAGTTAATTTTCTGTTAAAAACTAAGTTATCCTCTAGAAAAAGCTATGATAGTAAAACGATAATTCTTTGTGTAGTTAATAAAGAAATACCGGTAAATAGCTTGGAGATTTCAATGGAACTTAAAAAGATTAGATCTGCATCTACAATCTATATTGTAGGAAAAGCGCAGGGTAATAATAGCGATTGGGTTATTTTTTCTCCTTACCCAGACTTAATAAAACCTGTAATTTATAATATTACCAAGACTATGGAGAAGTATGACTTACCAAGTCCTATGATGTTGCGAAGAAAAATAATAAAGAAAATTCTGTATGTGAATGCGTCTCCGAAGCCGACTTCAATTTATGACATTTTTAATCTTAAAGAAGAACGGTTGAAGAAATACTTAAGAACTTGAATTAGTTATTTCGTGCAGATGGTGCTGCCGACGTTCCTGAATTCTTTGTTTGAATCCGCTTGCGACCCTTTACTTATTGTTTAAAATTGGATGAAGATGTAGGATTTAGTGAATGAAATCCAACAAAGCTAACTATATAGTAAGGGGAGTTTTAATCGGGGTATCTCTGGCTATTTTACAACAGATTTATATGTGGCAATACGCATTGCCAGAGACTAATATTGGATTCGTGCTACGAATTATTACCATACCCCTTACTATTATTCTATTTTTTTCTAATCTAATTTGGATTGTTAGTAGTGTGGCACTTTTTAGTATAGTGGATTATTCTAGTAATTTTTTTGTTATTCCCGAACCAGGTAGCATTAATAAATTTATTCCAGAATTAACTTTTGCGGGGCATCTTGCTGTTTTTAGTGCAAGCTTGGTTATTCATATAGTGTTAGGTGGATTTGTAGGAATGATTGGGACAAGGCTGAAGCAAAAGTAATAACCGCAGTCGGAGAGGTCCCTGGTCCGAGTCCAGGCACGAGCACATGTTATAGTACGCATACGATACTGCCGACGTTGGTGAATTCTGAGAGGTGTTCATCGGGAGTGATTATGCCTGATGCACTTCCGCCATCAAGATTAAGAGCAGACTCAAATGATAAGTTTTCTGTATCTCCAATGGCAGTTAATAACTGCGGCAACTGCGCCAGCAGTGGCCCTTCCAGTTGTGATGTGGGAAAGAAGATGGTTATAAACACTACAGCTCCATCGGTGGTATGCGCAATCAGCGATCGGCGGGCATATTTATCATCGGTAATGGTTAAGTTTCGGGCCACGCCTTGTTCAATAAGTAGCGGGCCGTTTTGCAATGCTTCTGCTACACCTGAAGAGGGGATACTGCGTGCAATGGCTGCCGTGCCGTCATTGAGTAAATACCAAAAGCCATCGAGCAACGTACTTACAGAGTTAGCCTCACGTTCTTCTTTTGAATCATGAGTAAGTAGGCCCAGTGGAGCGCCGTCTGAAGTATAAAATCCGCCGTTTATAGCGGCCGTGCAGTGGTGTTCTTGAGCAAGACGCTTCATAGTTGCCTGCTTGGGATTGCTGATTACCGTTGTGTTGGGTATATTGTGCGGCGCAACTATATAATAGATATAGCGATATTGTTTTCCGTTAAAGGCAATGATGTGCTGTTTTGATTCTTCCGGGGTTATTGCTAACGAATCATCATTCTTTACGGTATCGGGTTTGGAAACTGGTGGCACTTTAGGGAGACGGTATATATACCAGGCACCGAGTGCGATTGTTGTTATGATTAACCCCGAAATAATATATTTCATTTAGAGCTCCCGTAATTTTTTTTGTATGGCAAGCCCGATAAATACCGTCAGTATCGCAGATCCTCCGTATGAAATCAGCGGAAACGGTACGCCCACCACCGGAAGAAGGCGTAAATTCATACCGATATTAATGGCAGTTTCCAAAAACAGGTAGATGCAAAAACCGGCGCAGTACAGCTGATGCAGCGGATTTTTTTCCTCAAGCGCTTCTTTAAGCAATGAGTATAAAAACCAGCTAAATAAACAAATAAGAAAGAATGCGCCGACAAAACCAAATGCCTCGGTCCATGAGGCAAAGATAAAATCAGTATGCGCCTCGGGCAAAAAATTAAGCCGTGACTGCGAGGTGCGAAATAAGCCTTTTCCTAAAAATCCGCCTGAACCAATGGCAATAACCGACTGCAGTGAATTATAGTTGATGCCCAATGGGTCAAGCGCCGGGTTAAGAAATGACGTAAGGCGCGCCAACTGATAGGGTTTAAGGAGGCGTTCAGCAAAAAACACTCCGGGAAGGGGAATGAGCGCGATAACAATAAACTGCCACAGCTTGATGCCACTGTAGACAATAAGAAAAAAGCCGGTTAAGGCAATTAACATACTGGTTCCCAAATCCGGCTGGGCAAATACGAATGCGGATGGTACGGAGCATAACAGCAATACTTTTACATAGTTACCCCACGATTCACTGGGGCGATAGCGGTTAACCCATAGGCTTAAAGTAAGAATAAAAAAGGGAATAAATATAACCGATGGCTGCAACGAGAAACCAAAAAACGGAAACCAGCGACGGGACCCGCGTACCGGGTCGCCAAATACCAGCAGCGCCGCCAAAACTACAATACCTATGATTGATAGCAGCGCGCTGGTGTGAACTACGGTGTCAGGGGCTATTTTTTTGGTAATAACGACATACAGGATGATGCCGGCACCAAGGAACAACAATTGATACAGGGCGCTGGTAGGGGAGAATACTGTTTGAGCGCTGACGCCACATAACCCTAGCAGCACCGCAAGGACAAACGGTGTGTTTTTCACGTAATACGCGTAACCTCAACTGCGTCGGTATCGTGGAATGAAATGTTTTTTGCCAGCACGCGATGCCCGATAGCTTTTGCGTTGGGCTTAAATCCGCTGGGAAGTGTCACGGCTACCCATTCGGTTAGTTCACAACCCATCTCTTTCCGTTTTTGCTGTATCTGTCGTATGATGTCGCGCAGTTTGCCTTCCTGTTCAAGCTCAGGAGTCATGGTCGTATCAAGCTGCGCTGATGCTTTTGCGGCAGCCGTATCATACTGAAAAGTAATGTCTTTAATGTTAAGCTCAGCCTCCAGGAGGCGTTTATATTCATCTTCATTTTTGGGCAACGCAAATGTATGATCGCCGGGCAGGGCGTAGGTTATGCCAGAGAGTACCTGACGTACTTTTATACCTTGTTCTTTGCGCACCGAGTGTCCCAACTCGGCAAGCGTTTTAACCAGCTCCATGTCGGCATTAAGTTGTGTATTTCTCCACTGCTTTGACATCTCAGGCCAGCTCTTAAGGTGCACGGATTTGAATGTTGGACTGATATGGCTGTTGAGCTCCTCTGAATAAAACGGTAAAAATGGTGAAAGAGCAACGCAAAAATCTGATAACACGCTGTGCAGTGTGGTGTAGAGCGCGTGCTTATCTGCTTGGTTGTCGCTGTTGGTCCATACGCGCTGGCGGGAAAGGCGGATGTACCAGTTTGACCACGTGGTGACAAAGTCCTGCAGGGCCAGTGAGGCCATATCGGGTTTAAATTGTGACAGGGAACGGTAGACCTTTTCCAATGTTACTGCCCAGTAGGAAAGCAGCCATTGGTCAAGGAGAGAAAGTTTGGCGGATTGAGCAAGCTTAGCTTGGTGATCAAGTTTCGTGTAGGTATGATAAAACTTGAGAATATTCCACAGCGGTAGATGGAAAGCGCGCTGCGTTTCTCCGGCCTTATGGTACCCAAACAAAGCATTTTTTTTAGGATCCTGGGTAACATAGATCCAGCGCATCACATCAACACCGATTTTGTTGGCTGCCTCATTAAATTCAATCATGTTGCCCGATGATTTGTGCATAGGCTTGCCTTTTTCATCCATTAAGGTGGCGTATCCCAACACCCGCTTAAAGGGCGCGGTGCGCTCAAGCGCCGTAGACATGGCAATCATGGCATAAAACCAGTTTTTGAATTGTCCGGGAAAGCTTTCGGTGATAAAGTCGGCCGGAAACCAGTTCTTCCAGTATTTTTTGTCATGGCGGTATGACAGTGTTGAATAGGGAACGATGCCGGCGTCGAGCCACGGATTTCCCACATCATCTATGCGCGAAAGCGGGCACGAGCAGCTTGAGCAGGCAATTTTTACTTCATCAATCCACGGCTTATGGGGAGTATGCCCCTTAAAACGATCGAACCCGGAAACGGCACGCTTCTCCAGATCATGCTCGCTTGATACCACTTCAAACGTCTTGCAATGGGCACACTCGTAGATAGGCAACGCCAGTCCCCAATAGCGATTCTTTTTGCTGATAAGCCAGTCGTGCATATTATTGAGCCAGTCAAGCTCACGCTCAAGTCCAAATGAGGGCATCCAGATGATGGATTTGGCAACGTCAATCATTTGTTGTCTGAAGGTACGCTTTTTTTCATCGGTTGCGTCGGGTCGGTCCATAGCGATGTACCATTCATCGGCTATTTTCCACACCAGTTCGGTTTTACAGCGCCAGCAGGCAGGATAGCGATGCTTATAGGGTACAATAGCAAATATCCAGTTTTCGCCTTTGGTTTCGAGCTCCTTAAGGTAGTCAAAAATAATCTCCGGATGCTTTTTGGCATTTTTACCGCTTAGCTCACCCAGGTGGGACAGGTAATCGGCATTGTCGGCAATGATCGGAATCATAGGAAGCCCGTACTTTTTACCCAGTTTAAAATCTTCGGTTCCGGCGCTCACGGCAGTATGCACCAAACCTGTGCCTTCGGTTGTTGAGATAGGCATAATCAGCTCATCGGTAGCAATAACGGTATGAAATTTTTCGGGATTGGCTAATGCCACCTTCGCCACCGCCTCTAGCTGGTCAAACGCTCCAGTATAGCGCAGACCAACCAACTCTGTACCAAAGGACGTTTTAATGGTTTTAGGCGTATCGTTTCCAAAGACCGATGCAATGCTGTCTTTGGCTACCCAATACCGATCGCCGGTGGTTCCTTCAACCAATGCGTATTCCAGTTTTTCGTTGACCGCAACGGCGATATTGGCCGGAATGGTCCAGGGTGTAGTGGTCCATACCAGTAAGTACTCGCGTTTACGTCCCATGAGGGGCAGCTCAAGGTAGATTGAGTCATGGACTATCTCTTTGTAATCCTCAGTCAGCATTTCGTGCTGCGATATGGCGGTTTCGCATCGGGGGCACCACGGCACTGATTCGTGGCCTTTATACAGCCATTTTTTGTGGTGACACACGGATAAAAACTGCCAAATCATATAGTTGTTTTCCGGGTCCATGGTAAAGTACGAATGATCCCAGTCCATAAAATATCCCAGGCGCTGGCTTTGCTGGGTTTGTACGCCTGAAAATTTTATAACCCGTTCTTTGCACAGGGTTACGAACCGGTCGATTGATGCAAAACGGTCACCGGGAATCAGATTTTCAATATCTTTTTTGTTGCGGATTTTTAGCTCTTTTTCTACCTCCACCTCCACCCATAATCCCTGGCAGTCGAATCCGTTTTGAAATCGCAGTTTATGGCCCAACAGGTTATGGAATTTTTGCCATAGGTCCTTGTAAGTCCGGCCCCATCCGTGGTGAACACCCATAGGATTGTTTGCGGTAATGGGCCCGTCGATAAACGAGAAACGCTTTTTTGCTTTGCTGTTTTTAGTAAGATAGGCGTTAAATATACCCTCTTTTTTCCATCTATTAAGCCATTGCTGTTCCAATTCAGGGAAGTTGGGTACAGCTGGCAATTGGTGATCGCTCATGAGTGAGTGATTATACTACATCCCGCCGCGGCGCCGCAAGAAGGCCGGAATTTCAAGTTCATCTTCATTATCGGTGATGATGTCGGATGATGACTGCTGGCTGGTGGAGGGCTCATTACCCATGCGAAATGATGTGGGGCCGACCGGTGTTTTAGCATGATCCGCAAATCGGGTTGCGACTAGCGTAATTTTAATTTCATCTTTCATGTTATTGTCGATGGCCGCACCAAAAATGATTTGTGCACCCGGATCAACACTCTTGGTGATAAGCTTTGCCGCTTCATCTACTTCGCTCATGGAAAGATCCTCTCCACCCACAATGTTGAACAGTACCCCCTTGGCGCCGTCAATGGATAGCTCCAAAAATGGTGACGATATGGCCTGTCGCACCGCGAGCGCCGCCCTCTTTTCGCCTGATGCCTGGCCGATACCCATAATAGCCGTACCTGAGCCTTGCATAATGGTTTTAACATCGGCAAAGTCAACGTTAATAAGCCCCGGTAGGGTAATGATTTCAGCCAGTCCTTTTACGCCTTGGGTAAGCACGCTGTCAACTTCACGAAAAGCTTGTAACAGACTGAGTTTGCGCTCTTTAATTTCAAGAATTTTTTCATTGGGTATAGTAATGAGTGCGTCAACTTTTTGAGCGAGCTCTGCAATGCCGACCTCAGCCGCCGCCATGCGTCGCGATCCTTCAAACGAAAACGGTTTGGTTACCACGGCAATGGTGAGCGCTCCGGTTTCGCGGGCAACGTCTGCAACAATAGGCGATGCTCCGGTTCCGGTTCCTCCGCCCATGCCCGAGGTAATAAACACGAGGTCAGCTCCATCAAGGTAATCTTTGATGCGCTCCCTTGATTCTTCGGCTGCCTGCTTGCCTACATCGGGATTGCCGCCGGCACCCAATCCCCTCGTTACCTTTTCACCAATCTGCAGCTTACTTTCGGATTTGTTTCCCATAAGCGCCTGGGCATCGGTATTAACGGAAATAAACTCAACTCCGTCTACTTGCTCATGTTCGATAAGGGTGGTTAGGGCGTTGGATCCGGCTCCACCGACGCCGACGAGTTTTATTTTTGCGATTTTTTTTGCATCAGGCTTAATCAGCATACTTGGTGTAGGGGGTTATTTTGAACCCGGAATAAAATTTTTAAAGAAAGAAACCACTTGTGAAAATTGCTCTTTAACGGCGCCGCCTGAAAAAATTTTAGGCAGCTCGGGCATGGTAAACGATCCACCCTGTTTGCTGCTCATATCTTTGCTGAACAGCATGGCACCAACCAGTGCGGCATATTCCGGCTGAGTTAGTTCGTCAGCGACACCGCCCAGCAATTTGGGCGTCCCGGTACGAACGGGAAGCGAGAAACGATCAGCCATGCGTTCACGCAAATAGGGCGTTGACATACCGCCGCCGGTAAGGATAATGCCTGCCGGCATTTTACCGATTAGTTCATTTTGTCGAATTTCGCGCTCTAAAAAGTCAAGCAGCTCGTCAAGACGGGGATATATGATGCCTTCCACTAACTCTTTTTTACTGATGTTCTGCATTTTTTCGGTTAAATGAAGCGAAGCAATGGAGATCTCATCCTCGGTATCCTCAGGATGTTTGTCTTTGTACTGGTACAGGTAGCGTTTTACTTTTTCGGAGGATTCAAGCGAAATGCGAAGCCCGGCAGAGATGTCGTTGGTAACATTGCGTGCGCCCAAGGGAATCACACCGGTATATACGACAGCGTTGTCGCAGTATACACATATATCGGTCGTACCCGCTCCGATATCAAGCAGCATGCAGCCTATTTCTTTTTCGGTTTCGCTTAACATCGCGTATGACGCGGCCAGCCCTGAAAATACAAACCCTTCAATATCAATGCCCAGCATGCTGCATACCTTGCGGATATTGTTGAGGGATATCGTGCTGGCCGTAACAATATGGGTATTCACCTCAAGCCGTACGCCGTTCATGCCAATGGGGTTTTTGATTTCACCTTGGCCGTCAACAATAAATTCTTTGGGCAGTACATGAATAATTTCTCGGGTAGTTGCGAGCGATACTGCGCGGGCTGATTCAATGACACGTTCAATATCCTCTTCCTGTATATCGTTGGTTTGATAGTTAACTGCAACGACGCCATGGGAATTAAGGGATTGAATATTGGGCCCTCCGACTACGACAATCGCACGGTTAATGCGGTTTCCTGCCATCCGCTCAGCCTGGGTAATGGATTCCTCCAGTGACTTGCTGGCTTCGTTAATGTCGATGATCTGGGATTTTTTAATGCCTTTGCTGGGTACGGCCGAAAAACCGATAATGCGCGGCGACCCTGTTTCCTTATCAATAGCAGCGACGGCAGTGCCTATTTTGTCTGATCCTATATCGATTATTGCTATTTGGTCCATATATATTACTTGATAAGTATAGGTTTATCATACCGCATGTCCACACGCGATACAGCAATGCTCTCTCGTTTGAGCATTTCTTGTATATTGTGCACTAATCGGCTATTTTTATCAATATTCTTTTGGGTCGTGAGGAGGTAGATGGGGGCGTCTGTGTTCAACTGCAGCTTGAGCCTTAGCTCAATGGTGCGGGGACTGACAATGCGAATCTCTTGGGGCTTTTCGTGATACTCATTAAGCCGTGCAATAAGCTTGAGCGCATAGGTAATTTCCCTGAAATCAATAATCGAGCCGATTCTGCGCATGTAGGCGGGTATGTCACCGTAGTAGCGTATACGCGGCAGTTTTTCACTATCTGAAATTGATAATACTTTTCCCTTTGTTGAGAGGATAATCGCTGAATTGCTTGCAATAAGCTGTGCAAAAGGCGTTGAAAGGGTGGTGTGTATCACGAGCGTTCCCGGGAATTGCTTGGTAATTGATACGGAGTCGAGGAGGGGATACCGTTGTAATACATTGTCAATAATTTCGTTTGATGAAATCATGATCATATTTTTGCCTGCAAATTGACGGGTATAGGTGTCGGTGAGGGGCGGGGTGCTGGAAATAGAAGTAATGGTGGTTACCCGTAAAAACGTTATGCCGGCTGCTATGGCTATGAGGGTAGCGCTTAAGCGTAGAAATGCCCGCATGGTTACGGCTTCGCAATGGCAGTAAGTAGGTTTGCTCCGGAGATAATAAGCGATTTATATGACTCCAGTTTTTGATAGGCCTGGGTATGTTCCATCCGTGAAGCATAGAGTTTTTCGCACAGCTGCGATAGTGTATCGGCACTTCCGGACTCCTCCATTAAAATTCCGGCTCCTGCTTGGGCAATACACTGAGCATGCTTCCGTTGTTCATCATTGGGTGCAATGGGAAGCGGTATTAAGATACTGGGGAGCGCATAGTGCACGAGCAAAAAGAACGTGTTTGCGCCGCTTCTGGTTATGCATAGGTCCGCGTTCTGCATAAAAAACGCTATTTCCTGAGGCAATAATTGCCTTATTGGGTAGTAATTGTCTGACCGATATGATTGCAATTGTTCAAAATCTTTGTAAATACTTGATCCAATTTGATGAACAATTTGATATTTCTGAATTAATATATCAATATCTTTTTTGAATAATTCGTTAACATTATGAGCACCACTACTACCTCCCATGATCAATAATAATGGTCTATTTTTATTACGATTAAACCAGGCTGGAGCCTTCGGATTTAAAAAAGAGCTGTGATAGGGATTGCCAATGAGCCGTGTTTTATCATGAGGAAACCATTTTGCTGCTTCAGGGAAGGCTATGTACACTTTTCGTGAAAAACGCATGAGAAATTGGTTTGCCTTACCGGGCGCAATGGTTTGTTCATGCAAGTATACCGGTATGCGCAACATCCAGCCGGCAATGCATACGGGGATTGCCAGATAGCCCCCAAATGAAATAATATACTCGGGTCTTTGGGTTCTAAACTGTTTAAGCGCAGTAAAAAAACTAATGAAGAAATTTTGAATAACGCTCTTATTTAACCGAGCCCCGGGTATGGAAATAAAGGTGACATGGGGGTTTGACCCGATAAGGCTGTGTTCAATAGTGGGAGATTCTCCCTCGGAGAAGGCATGCGTGCGCCCAAAAAATTGTATCTTCGACTTACCGGCTGCCTCAAGCGCTTCCACTAATGCATAGGCCGGTGAGAAATGTCCTCCGGTTACAGCAACCGTTTCCTTATCGACGGTTCCGTCGTGCGGTGCTGGTTCGTTTTTGCTCATGATTGAGGTAAATGTTAATGGCTATGCCAAACAGCGCGTAATAGGTAAGCAGCGACGATCCTCCGTATGACAGAAACGGCAAAGGAATACCGGTTAGTGGTATGAGTTGTACCATTGCTCCTAAGTTTACCAAGACTTGCACGCCAAATAAAAAGAATACGCCGGCGGCAAGCAGGAATCCCAAGCGGTCTTTAGCGGCAAACAAGTTACGGTACAACAAAAAGAGTATGGTGATATACACGATAATAATGAGGGTTCCACCGATAAAGCCAAAGTTTTCACCAATAATGGCAAATATCGAGTCGGTATGCGCTTCAGGCAGAAACTGAAATTTCTGTTTTGAAGCGCCAAAGCCGGTGCCGAATATGCCGCCCAGCGACAATGAGGTGTTGACCTGTGAGATATGGTAGCCGATTCCTTGAGGATCAAGTGAGGGGTTAAGAAATGTCATAATGCGCCGCATACGGTACGCAGAAGTTAGGGCAAGGGCAAGGGCAGCAGCAGTAGCGGCAGGAATGAGGAAGAGGATGTGCTGCAAGGGCGCGCCGGATATGATGTACAAAAACAATGCGGAGCTACCCAACAGCGCGGCTGTTCCCAGGTTTGGCTGAAACATAACCAGGGTAATGATGCATCCGGTGAGAATAAGGAATGCGAAAAATCGGTCACGTTCCTTGTAGCTGAACCAGGCTGATAGGTACACAATGAGGCTGAGCTTAGTCATTTCCGAAGGCTGTACGGTGATAGGCCCCAGGCGCAGCCAGCGTTTGGCTCCCAAGACATTGGTATATAACCCAGGTACAAACACGAGCAACAGTAGTACCAGATTGGCGATCAGAAGGGGAAGCGCCAGTTGGTACAAGCGGTGGTAATCAAACTTAGAGAAGAAGGCAAGTACGATGAGCGATAGGAAAAACCAGATAACTTGGTTTTTGACAAAGTAAAGTGAATCACCATACACCCGCGCCGCGGTAATGGATGATGCTTCGTAAATCATGAATATGCCCATAAGCGTCAGCAGAATGGGTAGTAGATACAGCAGTTGTAGATGTGTTTTGGGATTCATACACTACTCTTAAGTGTAGCTTATTTAAGAAACGCAATCCAGAGGCCAAACACCGAACAGATTATGGTGATAAGCCAAAAACGGAAAACAATTTTAGACTCGTGCCA